>JBHHWA010000138.1:0-3345 GCA_046756285.1 Thermoplasmata archaeon | reverse complement strand
TCCACTACCGCGGCCTGGCCTTGCCCTCCTACTCCCTCCATGAACGGACGGCCACCTCGAAGCGGGGGAAGTGGCAGGCGATCTGGAGGTACGATCGATCACCCCCCGAACGGCTTCGCATCGAGATTCAGGAAAGCAGCGGTCTCCTCGGTTCGGGCACGTACTGGGAGAACGTCTACCACGAGGCCGGGGGCAAGACGCGCATCGAGACCGAGGGCCGTCTCGTCCTCTCCGGAGTCTCGCCTTCGAAGAGGGATTCCCTTGCGGACCGGATCCTCAGCCGGATCGACGAGGAAGACCTTCGATATCTGAAGAGGAAGGGCCTCTAGAGGGACTCGCCGGTCTCGCGAGGCCGGAGAACGCCAACGAGAGAGCGCAGGCGGGCAAGGATCCCAGGCTTGGAGCTGGCCCGAGACCTTCGCCTGGCCGACCGAATCAGCCAGGTCGGATCGCGGTCCCCGTACTCCCATCGAACGAAACGTCGGAGGTCTTCGGAACCACGGGAGTTGCCGTCTCGCCTTGTCTCTTCCACCAGTGCTGACCACACCTTTGCCACCTTAGACTGAGAAGGGGAGGGGGGGAGAACTGCCTTAAGCCGGCCTGAGAGGCCGTCATATGACGGGTGCATTCCTATATGCTCAGGCAGGTTATCCTGCTCATGGGCCTCTGGGAGATCTCTCTCCGCACGCAGTATGACTATCCCTTCATCGGCATGTCCGGCAAGTACCCGGGCGTCCCCATCTCCATGTGGTGCATCTGGGGTAGGGAACTCCTACAGGTTCCGACGCGCGACCCGGAGGTGCTGTCCTCCATCGAGGACGACATCCGCAGCTTCGGCCGGGTGGTCGACCGATGGATGGAGGAGGAGAGCACACGGATCTTCATGCTCCGGTGCACCTGCGACGACACGGACAGCCCGTGGACCATCTGGGATGCCCATGAGATGGTCGAGGAACCTCCGGCGGTCTACCGGGATGGATGGGGCTACTTCCGCGTCATCGGGTTCGACGAAGCCCACACCCGGAGCCTCTTTCAGGACATGCAGGGTCGGGGGCCGACAGAGCTGCTCCGGAAGCGGGAACTCCCACTCACCGTCCTCCCCTCCAGCATCTGGGTCAACAGCCTGTTCTCGGATCTGACGGGGAAGCAGATCGACGCCGTCGTGAAGGCGCACCGGCACGGCTACTACGTCAGTCCCCGGCAGACGAAGACCGAGAACATCGCAGCGGGCATCGGCGTGAGTCGGTCCACCTTCGAGGAACACCTACGAAAGGCCGAGAATCGCATCATCGCTTCGCTCGTCCCCTACCTCCAGCTCTACGCCTACGGAGAGCGCCCCAGCGCCGAGGGTGGGTAGCGGCCCAGACGCGGATCCTCTCCGCCCCAACGGGATCCCCTAGTAGAGGTCCTCCACGTCCTCCTCCAGCGCGGCCAGTTTGTCCTCCACAGCACGACGGAGCAGGAAGATCGGAATCGAACCGGCGTAGATGATGGCGTCGTGGAAGAAGGCGTGGGAGAACTTGTCCCCCATCCGCTCCTCCACCTCCGCCCGGAGCTCCTTGATGAGATGCTTCCCAAAGAGGTAGCTGAGCTGGTAGGTTGGATACTGGGTGTACCGCTTCACTTCCGCCACCGCGGAGGGCTCCGCCATCCCGGCCTCCTTCGTGAGCATCTGGACGGCCTCGTCGAAGCTCATCCGATCGGCATGCAGGTCCACATCGATGATGATGCGAGCGGCCCGCCAGATGATGTCCTGGAGCTGGACGAACCGAATCTCCGGCGTCTCCATGAAGCCGGCCTCCCACATGAGGTCCTCGCAGTAGTGGGCCCACCCCTCGACCATCTCGGCCACTCCCGTTCCCCCGGAGAGCGTGCGCAGGTGCGAGGGATGGAGGTTAGCGGCGGAGAGTTGCAGGTGGTGCCCCGGGTACCCCTCGTGGACCGCGGTGTTCCGGATCGAGGCGTAGTTGTGCTCCTTCAGGAGGTCTTCTCCGTTGGAGGGCGGCGTCACGATGTAGATGCCCTCCTGCACCTTCTCGAACCGGGGTGGCGAGAAGTAGGCGGCGAAGGGGAGGATGGGCCGAAGGAAGAGGGGGGTCTCCTCCACGAGGAGCCGTTCGGCGGGGGGCAGCGTCGCCAGACGATGGTCCCGCACAAAGGCCCGCGCCTCCTCGTTGACCTTCCGAACCTCCGCGAGAACGGCCGCGAAGTCGGCCGGGTGATCGCCGTGGATCCGCTCGGAGACCTCGTCCACGGACGCTTTCGGGTCGATGGACGCGGATACCTCCGCGAGCTCCTCCTTCGCCTCCTTCATGTACCGAACCCCAAGGGCCCGGATGTCCGCGGGTTTCCAGCCCAGGCCGCGAATCTTCACGAGGCGGGCGAACTTCTCCTCCCCGAGGGCGTAATCCTCTCCGGCGTGGGGGAGGACCTCCTCCTGGAGCCAAGCCCGATAGGCCGAGAGGGCTTCCTCCGCCCCGGTCTTCGCCTCTTGAAAGGCGTTCTGCGCGTCCTTCGTCGCCTCCTTTCTCGCCTGTTCGGCAATAGCCTCCAGGAAGGCGGGAAGCCGCTCCGCCGACTCGAAGGCCATTTCCGTCCAGAGCTTGATGGGACGAGAGAGACGGGACTCAATCTGCTCCAAGAAGCGCGGACCCGCCTGAAGACGGGACGTCATGCTCTCGAGCCGATCGGGGAAGGGCGCGAAGCTCCGCGCGAAGAGGGGAAACAGGGACCCGCCGAGGTCCTCCGCCCCATCGGGCCTCGCCTCCCAGGACCGGGCCTCCTCGTACTCGAAGGCCGTCATGTCCAGGACGTAAAGGCCCACGTCTCGGTCCAGTCGCCGGCTGCCTGTCAGGTCTTCGGGGTCGAGGGATTCGAAGCGCTTATGCATCTCCCGAACGAGTTCGATGGTCTCCTCATAGAACGCGCGGGAGTTCTCGGACAGACGCCCATCGTACTCGTGGAGGCCCAGGACCGTTCCGAGGAGGGGAAACCGGTCGAGGGATGCCTGGAAGAATTCCTCTGCAAGCTCGTCGAACGCGGCATCGGACATGGCGGGTCTGACAGGACAATCGACCATAAGGGTGTCGTAAGGCCGTCCCGTTCTCGACCCGGGAAAGCTTATCCGACGCCTCGCATAGATACCGGGATGCGCCTCGCGGAGCTCGAGATCGACCCCGGTATACGGCGCATCATCGAGGGCCAGGGCATCACCGATCTCTACCCGCCCCAGGAAGCGGCCATCGGACCCGCCTTGGCGGGGGAGAACCTCGTCCTGGCCATCCCCACGGCCAGCGGGAAGAGCCTCGTGGCCTACCTCGCCCTCCTCAAGTCCGTCTTGAACGG
>JBHHWA010000137.1:0-3394 GCA_046756285.1 Thermoplasmata archaeon | reverse complement strand
GTGATCCTGGGGGCCATCACCATCACCATGCTCTTCGTCTTCTCGGTCCCCTTCGAGCTGGCCTTCGGCTTCCTGCCGGAGCCTTGGGCGATCCTCGCGGCCACCCAGGGGACCCTCCTCCTCTCCTTCGGACTCGCTTACGCCCTCCTGAAGTATCCGGAGTGGTGGGTCGTAGACGCCACGGGGTTCGCGGTGGCCGCGGGCGTGACCGCCATCCTCGGCATCTCCTTCGGGATTCTGCCGGCCCTCGTCTTCCTCATCGGCCTGGCCATCTACGACGCCATCGCCGTGTATCGCACGAAGCACATGATCGCCATGGCAGACGCGGTCACGGGCCTCCGTCTCCCCATCCTTCTCGTCGTCCCTAAATCCCTCCCCTACTCCTTCCGGAGCCAGCCGGGCCTCCAGGACGAGTTGGACGAGGGAACCGAACGGGCAGCCATGTTCATGGGACTGGGGGACATCATCATCCCCGGGATCCTGGTCGTCTCCGCCTTCGCCTTCCTGGACCCACTGGTGACCTTCTCCGGTGTGAGCGCAAAACTCCTCGTCGCCCTCGCGACCATGCTGGGCACCCTCCTCGGCTTCGCCCTCCTCATGCGATTCGTCCTGAGCGGACGGCCGCAGGCCGGACTCCCACTCCTCAACTCGGGGGCCATTCTGGCGTACCTTCTCTCCTACTACCTTCTCTACCGCGACCTCAGTTTCGGCATAAGCTTCGTCCTGGGGCTGTAAGCACGCGCATCCTCCAGATGTCGGACCTCCATGGGTCGGATACGGCCCTGGAGCAGAGTCGATGGGCCTTGCGGGAGTTCGGCCCTGACCTCTTCCTGGTCACGGGAGACATCACGAACTTCGGGCCCTTGGACTACGTCCACCGCCTCTTCACGGAGGTCGCCGTTCCCAGCTACGCCCTCCCCGGCAACTGCGACCCTCGGGAGATCGTGCCCCTGCTCGAAGAGCTCGGGGTGAACCTCCACGGCAAGCGCACGGACTTCCAGGGACATCCGCTCATTGGTCTCGGGGGGTCGAGCCCCACCCCTTTCCACACCCTCTTCGAGCTCTCCGAGGAGGAGATCCAGGCGATCCTGGAGCCCCTCATGGTCGAGGGTTCCATCCTCGCGACGCACTCCCCGCCTTATGGGCATGTCGACGGCTCGGCGGGCCGCCATTTAGGAAGCCGGTCCCTCCGAACCCTCGTGGACCGCTACCCGCCCCGGATCGTTCTATGTGGCCACATCCACGAGGCTCGCGGGGTCGAGACGGGGCCGACGACCTACGTGAACCCCGGTCCCGCCCGGAGCGGCCATGCGGCCCTCGTCGATCTCGAGGAAGAGGTCCGGGTCCGGCTCCTCCCCTAAGCTTTATCGTGCGAGGGGGCCTGGAGGGGGTGGATGCCCATCTGGCAGAAGCACTCGCGCCGAAAACCCAGCGGGGGCATGCGCCGCCCCCACGCCAAGAAGAAACGGCGCGAGATCGGCCGCGAGCGGGAGTTCGCCACCATCGGCTCGGAGCGGCGGAAGCGCATCCGGGTCCTCGGGGGACGGCACAAGGCCCGTCTCCTACGCGCCGAGTGGGCCGACCTCTTCAACCCCGAGACGGGCATGACGGAGCGCGCCCGCATCCTGTCCGTCAAGACCAATCCCGCGAACCCCAACTTCGTCACCCGAAACATCATCACGCGAGGCGCGACCATCGAGACGGAGAAGGGACTCGCCCGGGTGACCTCCCGTCCCGGCCAGACGGGGACCGTCCACGCGGTCCGCCTGGAGGATGCGGGGTAGACCGCGACACCCTTTTACCGCCTTGCCTCCTACGACCCGTGTGGTCTCGCGAGGCGACCGGATCGTCGTTCTTTACCCCCTGTACTTCGACGCCACGGCCTCCCGCCAGGAGGGCAGAAAGGTGCCGAAAGACCTCGCCGTACGGGACCCCTCCCTCGAGGAACTCACAGAGGCCGCACGCCGCAAGGACTTCCGTGTCGAAGCCGAGCCCCGCGCCGCCCATCCGCGGCGGCCGGCGAAACGGGAGGGGCGCATCCTCATCGTGGGAGGTGGCACGAAGACCGCCATCCTCCACGCAGTCGCTAAGGAGTTGAAGACTCAGAGGTCCTGAGGGGTCTTGACCTCTTCCACGATCTTGCGTCCCGAGGACACGCTGTCCACGGAATGGACCACAGCCCCGCTCTCGCGGATGACCGCCTCCACGGTCCCGTAGTCGATGTTCGTCCCCTCGATGGTAATCTTGACGCTCTCCGTCTCCTGGTCCACCTCGTCCAGGACGCAGTTCACCCCGAGGACCCCGTTCAGCGTAGCCAGGGCCTGGGAGAGCTCGATAACCGAGGGTTGGTGCGGCTTGAGAACGTCAAGAACGAGTCGTTTGATTTCGCTCAACGCGCCTTCCCCGATAAGGAGTCCGTTCCATGCGGACGAGGGCTGATAAACCTTGCGTTGCCGTTCCTGGGACTGACAGCTAGAGGACCGTGGTCACCTCGGTTCTCGCGTCCGTCACCACGACGGTATTCTCGCTCTGGCTCACCATCCCGTTGCCCGCTTCCACGAGGATCGGGTAGCCGGAGATGAGGCCCTTGCGCAGGAGGCGCCGCAGGTGGACCGGGGCCTTGGGGTCGATGCGATGCGCCCAGCGTTCGGAAAAGGGGAGGGTCCGGAAGTCCGCGTGGATCTTCTCCAGGAGGGCATCCGCCTCGGGCACCCCGCTGGGTCCCTCCTTGGCGATTCGGTAGATGTTGCTGCTCTTCCCGCCCGTCACCCGGCCCGCCCCCGTCGTCGCAAAGGGCTCGATGGCATACGCCTCGCCCGCCTCCGCCCGCTGCTGGGCCCGCTCCCCCCGCAGCGCCTCCACGTTGGGGACACTCTTCGGCCCATGGAGAAGGTAGGGCTCCACCTTGTGTCCGGACAGGTTCTCGACGGGTCGGTAGCCGCGGGCCTTGATGGTCCGCTCGATGGTGGCTCCGACGAGGCGCATGGGCGTCCCCGGGCGCAGGACCTCGGCGGCGGCGGCCACGGCTTCGTCCACCGCCCGGATGAGTTCGGTCCAATTTCGGGTGCCCACCTCCTTCGTCCGAGCATTGTCCGCGAGGTAGCCGTCCACGTGGACCCCAACGTCGAGCTTGACGAGGTCGCCCCGGGAGAAGGCGAGATCGCCGTCGTTGTGTCTGGGGGTGAAGTGGGCCGCCTGCTCGTTGATGGAGATGTTCACGGGAAAGCCCGGTAACGCTCCTGCATCGAGGATGCGTCCCTCCGTTTTCTCCGCGACCTCGAGGAGAGGCGTCCCCTCCTGGATGAGGCCGAGACCGTCCTCCAAGGCCCGCCGACCGACCCGTCCCGCTCGCCGGATCTTCCCCAGGGCCTCCTCATCCATGGAGGTTCAGCTC
>JBHHWA010000136.1:0-3412 GCA_046756285.1 Thermoplasmata archaeon | reverse complement strand
GCGGAAGACAGGCGTAATTGCTGTCCCTGAAAATGAGGGAGAAAGCGTTTTATGCGCGCCTATCGGACCTTTGCAAGCGCTCCGGCTTCGGGTTGAACCTCTGAGAGGGATCGACCGGCCCTGAATGCCTTCGCTCCTGGACCGTGTAGGGCGGAGCGCGTAGCGTGCGTAGGGAGACGGAGATGCGGTTCGGAGGTGATTCGGCCACCCAGCTTTCCACAGCCGCCAAGCTCGCGGCCGGGCTGCTGGTTGGCGTCTTTCTTCTTGCGGCAGGACTCGTTTTCCTCTTCCTGCCGGGTCCTGTCGATGCGAGCTCTGCGAGTAGTTCCTGGTACAGCGACACCTGGAGCTACCGGAAACGGATTACCATCGACGCTACGAAGGTCAGTGCGGACCTCAGCAACTTCCCCGTCCTGATTCGCCTCCCGTCAGATGATGATTTAGCGGCCGATGCGCAGAACGACGGCGACGACATCCTTTTCACGGCGTCGAACGGCACGACGACACTGAACCACGAGATCGAGCGGTTCAACGGCACGACGGGGGAATTGGTCGCCTGGGTCAACGTCACCAGCCTTTCCTCCGCCGCCGACACGGACATCTTCATGTACTACGGCAACGCGACGGCGACAAACCAGGAGAGCGTGGCCGGCACCTGGGATTCTGACTATGTGAGCGTGTGGCACCTGGATGGGACGCCTCCGGCTACCATGGCAGATAGTACGGGTGCACTCGATGGGACGCCCGCGAACATGGACGCGGCAGACCAGGTGGACGGCCCGGTCGACGGGAGTCTGGATTTCGACGGGAGCAACGACGAAGTGTCCACCGCGGCCACCACCGAGCTGGACAACGCGCCCGCAGTCACCCTGGAGGCGTGGGTCAAGGCGGGCAGCCAGACGGAGTGGGCCTCGATCGTACAAAAGCGGAATACCACCTCCACCCTCGTGCCCTCGGGGCTGAGCGTCAGGGCCTCCGGCGTGCCGAGGTTCAGCGCCTGGACGAGCGCGTTCTCGTACATCGAGTCCACCACTCCCCTTGGGAATGTGTGGACCCATCTCGTGGGGGTCTACGACGGAACCGACTTGCGGCTCTACGTCAATGGCACCCTCGACACGGGCCCGACCGGCAAGACCGGGAACCTCGTGGCCGCCACCCGTCCGTTTTACCTCGGCAGGAATCCCTTTGATGCGGTGACGTTCAACGGGGGCATCGACGAGGTTCGCGTCTCCGCCTTCGCCCGCTCTGCAGACTGGATTCAAACGCAGTACAACAACCAGAAAGACACGGCGACCTTCTACAGCGTGGGCCCCGAGATTTCCATTCCCGAGCTACGAAACCCGGGGTTGGTCCCGGCCTCGGGGGATCCCAGTACCTCCTTCAACTTCACCATCGAGTACGCCTCGGGCAACGCGCCCGCTGCCGTCAAGGTCAACGTCTCCGACGCGACTAACGGCACCTACAACAACCTCACCATGATGCCCATCGGTACCCCGGAGGCGTCCTTTTTCGTCCAAGAGGCCTGGGCCCTCAACGGGAGCGTCCTCAACTTCCCTGCCGCTCAGTCCTCCTCGGACGGCGGGGCCTCGGCCCTCCTCACTCAGGAGGGCGGAAGTATCGTCCTCGACACGGTGAGCAGCGACAACACCACCAGCTCGCCTCTCACCTTCTCCCACACGATCGGAGGGGGTTCCCATCGCCTTCTTGTGGTCTTGATTGGCGTAGAGGCGCCCCTCGGGAACTCCTCCATCAGCGACGTCGCCTACGACGGCGTCTCCATGACCCTGGCCGTCCAGAACCTCACGGGGACCACCTACGACCAGAGGACCGCCGTCTACTACCTGTTCGACGCGGACCTGCCACCCGCCGGTACCTATACCGTCTCCGTTACGGCTTCCCTGGCAGAGAATATCCAGGCGGGGGCCATCTCCGTTACGGGAGCGGCCCAGCAAGCTCCCGAGGCCACCGCGAACTCCGGGGATGGTCAGGCGGGCGATGACTGGATTGAGACGCAGATCACCACCTCGACAGATGGTGCCTGGATCTTCGACGTGGTGGGTTCAGGAAGTCCGCGTACGTTCACCCCGAACTCGGGCCAGACCGAACGGTTCGATGTGACGGGGTCTAGCAGCGGGACGGCTGCAGGCACGAAAGAGGTAGCGACCGCCGGCACGGAAGTGATCAATTGGACCACGGACGGAACCTCGAATCGGATATCGCACTCCCTCGCCGCCTTTGCCCCCGCCATTCCAAGGCTCCTCATCCAGTTCAACACGACCGGCATCCGGGCAGGGGGCGAGGACATCCTCGTCCTACGGTACAACCTAACGAGCGGGGACGACGCCTTCGGGATCTGGATCTGGAACTTCACGGCATCGGAGTGGGCGCAGCGGGGCACGATCGACCGAACCGTTGCGGGTTTCTTCAACTACACGCTCCTGCCGGGAGAGAAGAGCGGAGGCGAAGTCCGAATGCGCTTCAACGACACCTCGCTTTCGGGATCAACCGACCTGTCCCTCGACTATCAACTTGTGAACAACACGCTCTGGCGGTCTGGTGTGACCTTCTACCGCAACACGACCCTGGCAGTTGGGGACTACAGCCACTTCTTCTGGGCCCGGGACTCGGAAGGTTTGGAGAACAGGACGGCCTCTTTCTCCGGTCCCACCGTCATAGGCCTATGCGATGCGCTCGCGGTGGTCACCTCCGATCCCGCAGGCCAACTGTGGTTCAACGAGAGCGTGGAGCCGGACGGGCTGCCCTACACGACACAGCTCAACGTGACCGCCTCGTTCCAGAACGCGGCGACTCCCGCCCTGCGCGTGACCAACGACGGGTCCGCGACTTGCGACATCGCGATCCGCTTGATGAGCAACCCAGGATCGGGTCGTTCGCTGAAGTTCAACACGACGAACAGCGCACCGTGGCCCACGGATGCGACTCGTGAGGTTCCTCTGGATCCCTCTAGTGTGACGGTCTGTTCTGCCGTCGCCCCGGGTGGGACCTGTGACATCTGGCTGTGGGTGGACTACGAGAACGCGCTGGCCGGCCAGACCTTCTTGGCGATTCGGGTCGAGAGCCTGTAGCGGTCAGGGACATCCCCTGCCTTCCGCCCCTCGGTCCCCTCCTGGGTTGCTATTTCTTGATACCCCTGAGTCTCTCGGGTGAGAACCGCGCGGAAAGGCCTTTTAGGGTCTCCTGACCAACCGAAGTCCGAAGCCCTGGCCGAGGGCAGAGGTTCTGCGCAGCAGGCAATGCCTCCGCCCCCCAACATCCCCTCTTCGGGGACCGGCGAGGTTGAAAAGCGTGCCCTCTGAAAGCAGGTGGTCCCGGCGTCGATCCCTCCTTCTCGTAACGGCCCTGGTGCTCGGCGTGACCGGTTCGTTCCTAGTCGTCTTACCCCGACCCGTGC
>JBHHWA010000135.1:0-3424 GCA_046756285.1 Thermoplasmata archaeon | reverse complement strand
AACGGGGGCCCTTGGATGGGGCGTGATGGACCTCCTCGTCAGGGCGGCAGAGGCCGTGGAGCGAGCCACGGGTTTGGTAGAGCCCGCCGAATGGGGGCAGCAGGTGGGCGTGGGGCCCGACGGGAGTCCCACCTCGGTCATCGATCGGGCCGCCGACCAGGCCGTTCGGGAGGTCATCGAGGCCTCCGGCGAGGAGCTGAACTACGTGAGCGAGGAGTCAGAGACGGAGGCGCGGGGCGCGGAGTGGACCATCGTGGTCGACCCCGTGGATGGAACCCACAACGCGGTGGCCGACCTCCCCGATTACTCGGTGTCGTTGGCCATCTGCAAGGAGGATTTGCTGGGAGCCCAGTGGGGTCTCGTGAGGAATCTCACGAACGGCTGGACGTATCAGGGAGAAAAGGGGAAAGGGGCCTCTCTCAATGAACGGCCCATCAGAGTTTCCCCTTACGACCCCGGGAGGTCCCTCTTCACCCTCTACCTGGGGGACCGGGCTGGGCCGAAGGCATTCGAGCTGGCTCGCCAGTGCCGCAGGGTGAGGAACCTGGGCGCCGCTTCCCTCGACATGTGCCTGGTGGCCTCCGGGTCTGCCGACCTCTATTACATGGAGACCACGGCCAACCAGCTCGAGCTTCGGGTCACCGACATTGCCGCTTCGTCCCTCATCGTGCGGGAGGCCGGGGGGGAAGTGTACAGCCTCAGCGGAGATCCGCTGAACATGCCCCTGGACCCCCGCGCCCGCGCAAACCTCTTCGCAGTCGGAGACCCTCGCCTCCTGGAGGGGGTCCTGTGAGGTTCGGCGTCACCGCGAATCCGGACTCCTCCCGGGCCGTGGAGGCGACCCGCTCCGTGGTGGAGACCCTCCGAGGGGAGCACAAGGTCCTCATCGAGGAGGACTTGGCGAAGGTCATGGACGAGGAGGGCGCATCCCTCGACACCATGAGCATCGACTTCCTCGTGACCGTGGGCGGCGACGGCACCATCCTGCGGGCCCTCCAGCTGGGGGATTTCCAGATCCTCGGGGTCAACATCAGCCGGGTTGGCTTCCTCACGGAGGTGGGGCTGGACGGGGTAGAGGGGGCCTTGGAACGGCTCGCGGAGGGGGACTTCGCCATCGAGGACCGCATCAAGCTCCGGGTCGAGGTTGGGGGCCGACGGTTGCCCGACTGCACCAACGAAGCCGTGATCCACACGGCCAACCTGGCAAAGGTCCGCCGCTTCCAGATCACCATCGACGGAGAACCCGCCTCCCGTGTCGAAGGGGACGGGATCATCGTGGCTACGCCCACCGGTTCGACGGCCTACTCACTCTCCGCGGGCGGACCCGTTCTGGACCCGAGGGTGCGCGCCTTCGTCATCACGGCCCTCGCCCCCTTTCGGCAGACCCTTCGGCCCACGGTCGTTCCCGCCGAGGCGCGCGTCCAAATCCAACTCACCGGATCGGGGACCTCCCTTCTCGTCCTCGATGGACAGCACGAGGAGGAATTGAAGCCGGAGGCCCGCGTCGACGTTACGGTCGCCGAACGGAAGGCCCGATTCGTCCGATTCGCGAGCGACTTCTACACGCGCGTCCAGACGAAGCTCATGGAGGGCCCGGGCCCGTGAGCCGTGTCACGGCCATTCGCCGAGAAACCCTCGACATGGTCCTGGAGGCCGCCCGTGATACCCACCCCATGGAGTTCGGGGCCATCCTCCGGGCGGAGGAGGGCGTCGTCTCGGAACTCCTCCTGGTTCCCGGCACCATCGGGGGCCAGTCCCACGCCATCTTCTACCTCCACAACCTCCCCGTGGACTTCACGGTGGTCGGAACCGTCCATTCCCATCCCAGCCCCGACCCGCGACCCTCCCGGCAGGACATCGAGTTCTTTCAGCGCATCGGTTACCTGCACATCATCGCGGCCCACCCCTATGACGAAGCCTCTTGGCGTGCGTGGGATCGCAAGGGGGATCCCTATCCCTTGACCGTTGTCGAGTAAACCGACCGTACAAGGCTTCGAGGCGGTCCACCACGGCGGTTAGGGAGAAGTGGAGCTCCACCTTTTCCCGGGCCCGGTGTCCCATCTCCTTCCGGAGGCTTTCGTCCGCCAGCAGGATCCGAATCTTGGCGGCGATGTCCTCCGCGTCGATGGGATCGATCTGGAGCCCCTCCCGCCCCTCTTCGATGACCTCGCGAACGCCGGGTACGTCGGACACGATCACGGGCTTGCCGCTGGCCATGGCTTCCAGCGCCGCGATCCCGAAGGCCTCAAGGCGCGAGGTGGAGGGGAGAACCGAGAGGTCACAGGCGGCGTAGTACTGCGGGAGCTCGCGAGAGGAAACGCGACCGGCGAAGTGGACCTTGTCCCGAAGCGTGGGGAGGGTGGCCATCTTCCGAAGCAGGGGTTCGCGGGGCCCCGTCCCCACGATGAGGAGGTGGGCGGGAAGCCCGGGCATGGCCCGCAAGAGGTACTCCGTTCCCTTGTGCGGCACCAGTCGACCGACGAAAAGGACCAGAGGCTCATCCTCTGGGATCCCGTGACGGGCCCGAACCTGCCCCGGAGATGTATCGGGATGAAACCGGCGGACGTCCACGGGGTTCGGGATGACCATCGTGTTCTGATCCCAGACGGCCCGGGAGGTGGCGGCGTAGGTCTGGGTGGTCGTGATGACCCCCGCGGCCCGCTCCATCGTGTACGCCCCGAGGGTTCGATGGTACAGCCCCAACACCGGGGGACCCCAGGGACCCCGAATCTCGGAATCGCAATGGTAGGTGATGAGGAGGGGGACCCCCGTGGTCTCCGAGGCGCGGGCGGCGAAGTAGGCAGGTAAGGGAGAGGGGATGTGGGCGTGGTACAGATCCGCCTCCACACCACGAAGATCCCGGGCCATTGCAGGGGTGACAGGCGACCGGAAAAGCGTCAGGAACGACCGAGACCGGAGGACGCGTAGACCCCGAATCCACTCCTCCCGAGCGTTCCCGTCCTCGGAGCTGGTCACCACCGTGAGGTCGTGGCCCCGACGACGAAGCTCCTGACAGATGTCCATGACATGGGACTCGACGCCTCCCAAGTGCGGATGAAAGTACGGGCTGACCTGCGCAATATGCATGTCAGTAGATACGGCTCTTCGGCGCAATGTTGCCGCGGACGGAAGCGCCAGGGCCGATGGCCGTCCCCTCCCCAATGATCGTGCCCACGTCAATGGACACGTTCACGCCTGTCTTCACCTCATCCCCCATAATCACGCCCAGTTTGCGCAGGCCGGTATCCACGCGCTGGCCCTTTAGCGTCACCGACACCGATCGACCGTCCAGGCGCAAGTTTGCCACCTTCGTTCCGGAGCCCAAGTTGCAGCCCTCGCCGAGGATGCTGTCTCCTACATAGCTGTGATGGGGCACATGGGCCTTCGCCATCAGAATGGAATTCTTGACCTCGCAGGCGTTCCC
>JBHHWA010000134.1:0-3444 GCA_046756285.1 Thermoplasmata archaeon | reverse complement strand
GGGGCTCGCCCTCCTCCACCGCCCATTCGATCTGAATCTCGAAGCCACCGCGTCCCTCTTTGGCAGGTTCAAGAAGTCCAGAAACTGCGGTGGGAATCACAGAACGTAGTGTGGTATCTGACTCCGGATGGCAAACGAGCGGGAGTCGGCGTAGGGACCAATGCGGCCAACCTGGTCCGAGACGCACTCTCGAAGCGTGGAGGCCCGTAGGAATCATGCCCGATGGCGATGTGGGTCACGCGTTGCTGGTGCGGCGAGCAGGGTCAACATTGGAAGGAGGTACCTCGACGAAGAGCCTAGCCGCCCCCGTGTGACGGCTCTTCGTCATCGACTATGACCGCCTCCCTCGTCGAGTCCCGGCTCCTCTTCGCAGCCTGGGCCCGGATCCTCTCATAGCCGTCCCGAACCACCCCCTCCGCCTTTTCTAACGTGACGCGCTCTCGGATCGCTCCCTCGAGACGTTCCTGGAGTCGCCGAGTCTTCTCATGCCAGAGCCCTCGAAGAGTGATGAGAACGACCCCCGTCAGGATTCCTGCCGCCTGCGCCCCCCCATAGAGCTGTGTCAGGACTCCAGGGGGCCCAGAGAGGAGAACGACGAGAGGAGCGAAAAGGAGCAGCATGCCAAAAGCGGGGAGGATGAGGGGGTGGTATGGCTTCGCCTGTCCCCGCAGGGAGCTGAGCTGCCGAGCCACGACCCCCAGGTACCCGAAGAGGACCAAGACAAGCGCCAGGGTCGGGATGCCCGAGAACACGCCGCTGCCCGAGGCGATGGAGAGCTCCGCCCCGACCACGGCGCCCGCTACTGCCATGAAGATGACGTCCCGGATGAGCCGTCTCGGTTGGAACAGGGACCAGCGGGCCATGGTGGGTTTCCGCGCTTCCCGAAGGAGGTGAACCTCCAGGGGCACGAGGCCCACGACCAGGCCGATGTGGGCGGCCAGGAAGGAGACGCCGAGGGGCCCGAACTCGTGGACCCGGAGGAGTCCCATGATGAGGCTCGCCACTACCGACCAAGCGGCGATCACCGCGAAGGCAAGGAGGAGTGGGTTCGGGTCCGCCGTCGCCTGGGAGAAGCCTTGTCTGTCACTTTGCTTCCGCGCGAGGAGAATGCGATTCAGGAGGTCCCAGAACACGTGCGTCGCCGTGAAGCCGGCCACGAAGAGGACGACGACAATCACAGCGACCGACGAGAATCCGAGAAAGGCGAGAAGGACCGCGAGGAGTGCCCACATGGCGAGCCATTGCGGCCGTTCCAATTCCGCGATCCGGGAGGCCACCGGGGGAACACCGGCGTAGAGGAGGGCCGCTAAGGAGAGGCCAAAGCCAATCAGGGCCGGAAGGGCCGCCAACGTCCCCATGCCCGTTCCCGCGAGGATGACGGCGACGGAGAAGTTGGTAAGGCCTGCAAACATGAGGGTCCGGGTCGGGCCAAAATCCCAGAGGGTGTCCCGCAGAGATCGGTAGGCCCCTCGAACGAGCTGGACGTAACGTTGTATGCCGAGCCCCGAGAGGAGAGCCCGCTTCCCCTGGTTCTCGACCTCCTCCGGTTGCCGGTCGCTCAGGTCGCGGACGGGGCCGCCACGCGGGCGCCCACGCTCCCCGGTTTCGGTCTGCTGTTGCGTCCACAAGCGAGGCGGGGGGCTCACCGAAGGAAACCTCAGGCCGCGCTTCTGCTGCTCCTATGTCTTTACTCTTGCGTGCCCGTTTTGCACGTTGAGAATCTGCCGTATGCGTTCGTGAGAGAGACTGCGCCCTAGCGGAGCGCCTTTCTTCCGTCCAAGTAGGGCTGGAGTACGGTGGGCACCGACACCGTCCCGTCCTCATTCTGATAGTGCTCCAAGATCGCCACCAAGGCCCGGGAGGTGGCGACGGCCGTGCTGTTCAGCGTGTGAACGAGCCGCTTCGCGCCCCCTCGCTTCCCGACCTTGACGTTCAGCCGCCGGGCCTGATAGTCCGTGGCGTTGGAGCAGGAGACCACCTCGACGTACTTCCCCTGGCGCGGGGACCACGTCTCCAAATCGTACTTCTTGGCCGCCACGGTGCCGATGTCCCCCGTGGACACGTTCACCACCCGATGGGGGATCTCCAGCTGCTGGAAGATCGCCTCCGCGTTCCCGATGAGCTCCTCGTGGTACGTCCGGGAGTCCTCCGGCGGGGAGAAGATGAACTGCTCCACCTTGTTGAACTGGTGCATCCGGAAGAGGCCCTTCGTGTCCACCCCGTGGGCCCCGATCTCCTTCCGGAAGTTCGTGGAGATGCCCGCGTAGCGGAGGGGCAAGTCCTCCTCCGCCAACACCTCGTCCATGTGCATGGCGGCGATGGGGTGCTCCGAGGTCGCGATGAGGTAGAGGTCCTCGTCCTCCGCCTTGTACATCACGTTGGCGAAGTCCTCCAGGTCCACGACCCCCTCGTAGGGCCGGCGGCGGATCAGGAACGGGGGGAAGACGGGGACGTACCCCCGCTCCATGACGAAGTCCAAGGCGAACTTCTGCAGGGCGAGATCGAGGAGCACCAAGTCCCCCTTCAGGAACACGAACCCGGCCCCGGACACCTTCCGGCCCCGTTCGAAGTCGCCCCAGTCGCCCGCCTCCAGGAGTTCCCCGTGGGCGCGAAGCTCGAAGTCGACCTCCCGGGGCTCCCCCCATGAGCGGAGCTCCACGTTCTCCGTGTCGTCCTTGCCCACCGGGACGTCGGGGTCCAGGATGTTCGGAAGCCGCATCAGGGCGGTGTCGATGAGGGAGCGGACGGAGTCGAGGTACGACTCGAGGTTCTCGATCTGCCCACCCAGGTCCGAGGCCTGCTGGGTGAGGTCGGAGAGGTCCTCACCGGCCCGTTGTGCGGCCGCGACACGCCTGGAGAGGTCGTTTCGTCGGTGCCGCAGTTCGTTGACCTTCGTGTTGTTCTCCCGCCAAGCTCGGTCCCAGCCGATGAGTTCGTCGAGACGTGTCAGATTCACCTCATCCCCACGCTTCTCGAGATCGGCCCTCACGACCCCGGGATGCTCCCGGATGAGGTTGATGTCCAGCATCCGGCGTCGAGAGCCGACCCGGCGCTATAAAGACTTGGCGCGCTGGGTCCAGTCGCCAAAGCCTTATGGGACGCCGGAGAAATCGGGGCGAGGCGACGCCCCTGACAGGCATCGTGTGGCGGCCGGATGACGCCTTCGTGGAGGAGGCCAACATCACCCGCTTTATGGCGAAGCACGGCCTGTCGACTCACGATGCGTTGCTCCGGAGGAGCGTCCAGGACAACGAGTGGTTCTGGGAGGCGGCCCTGGAGGACCTGGGGATCGCGTGGTACGAGCCCCCGGACCGGGTCCTCGACCTGAGCGAGGGCAAACCGTGGGCCCGCTGGTTTCCCGGGGGGAAGATTAACCTCGCCCACAACGGGTTGGACCGGCACGCAGAGGGGGATGCCCGGGACCGCGTGGCGTGCATCTGGGAG
>JBHHWA010000133.1:0-3452 GCA_046756285.1 Thermoplasmata archaeon | reverse complement strand
TGGGCCGCCGCTCCGGCGAGAGCCTTCTCGGCGGGCTTCTCCTCGGGAACGTCGGGCCTGACCGGCTTTTTCGCCCGCTCTCCCATGACGATGGAGAAGGTGGACCCCTTCCCCATCTCAGATTCCACGATGAGGTCGTAGCCCATGAGCAGGCAGATGGAGCGGGAAATGGCCAGACCCAGGCCCGTGCCGCCGTATTTCCTGGACGTCCCCGCCTCGGCCTGCTGGAAGGCTTCGAAGATGGCATCGAGGCGGTCGGGCGGGATTCCGATCCCCGTGTCCTGCACAGCGATGGCCGTGGGAGTCTCGCCGTCGGCGCCCACCTCGAGGCGAACCGTTACCGACCCCTCGTGGGTGAACTTGAGGGCGTTGCCCACCAGGTTGATGATCACCTGCTTGAGCTTGGCCGAGTCGGTTTCCACCGGCGCCACCCCTTCGGGGACATCGGCCACCAGCGCCACGTCCCCTTCCTTCACCTTGGCCTGACCCTCGAGCTGCATGACCGTCTCCTGCACCAGCTCGCCCAGATCCACCTCCTCGATGATGAGCTCCATGCGTCCGGCCTCGACCTTCGCAAGATCCAGTACCTCGTTGATGAGCTCCAGGAGGTGCTTCCCGTTGGCCAGGACGCGCTGCAGGAAGCCCATGTCCTTCTCGGTGAGGTGACCGCCCTTGTTCTTGAGAAGGATGTTGGTGAAGCCGATGACCGAGTTCAGCGGCGTGCGCAGCTCGTGGCTCATGTTGGCCAGGAAGTCGCTCTTCGCCTTGTTGGCCGCCTCGGCCTCTTCCTTGGCGATGCGCAGGGCTTCCTTGGCCCGCACCCTGGGCGTGACATCCTTCCCGAAGAAGACCGCCCCGGCGATGCCCTCCTCACCTTCGATGGGGTTGGCGTAGAGCTCGAAGTAGCGAAGCTGGCCGTCCACCTCGTCGGTGCGCAGCGCTACATGGCGCTCCCCGCTCAGCGCCCGGTCGTACACCTCTTCGTACCAGGCGGCATCCTCCGGCGGGAAGGTTTCGGTGGGCAGTTGCCCCACCGCGGGCTCGATGCCGGTGCGGGCCTCCATGGCCAGGGAAAAGGCCGAGTTGAAGGTGATGAGGCGATGCTCCCGATCCACCGACCAGATGGCGTCGCCGGTGTTTTCCACCAACGCCGTGAGGTTGGCCCGAGAGGCGGCGAGTTCCTGTTCCGCCCTGCGCTGCTCCGTCACGTCCCGGAAGATCCCCTGGGTTGCTACGGGACGCCCGTGGATCCGCTGCGCCTGCACGCTTCCCGACAGGATCACCACCCTTCCGTCGGCGGCTACGTATTCCACGTTGAAACGCCGGGGCTCGCCTCCCTCCAGAACCCGTTGAAACTCCTCCCGGAGCATGGCCACGTGACGAGGATGAACCAGGTCGAAGAAGTTGATCCGGTCCAACTCCTCGTCGGTGTACCCCAGCACCCTCTTCCAGGCGCTGTTGACGTAGAGGATCTTCCCGTCGGGATCCACGCTCTGAATGAGGTCGTTGGCATTGTCGAGGAAGTCCTGTAGGCGGGCCCGCCCCTCCTTCACCGCCTCCTCAGTCTGGGCGCGAACCGCCACCTCCTTGGCCAGAGCCTCGTTGGACGCGCTCAGCGCCTCCAGGACCTTGCCTTCGCGTGCGAAGGTGGCGTATACGCTGAAGAGGAGGCCCGTGAGGATGGCCACATAGCTGGCCACCTTCAGGAGGTGGGCCGCGTCGAACATGGGGTCGAAGCGCGTCTCGGAAAACGCCATGTACCCCAGGTGCGTCATGGCACCGATGAGGAGGGACACCAGCAGCCAGTGCTCGAAGGGATCCTTTCGCCATTCTCCCTTCAGGAGAAACCCGCTGAATGCCAGGAGGAAGAACGTCCCGGGGAGGAGTTCGGCGGGACGGGTCATCCCCATGAACTCGAAATGGGAGCGCGTCAGCGGCACCCATTCGAAGAAGAAGAGGTTGACGAGGGTCAGGATGAGGGCGGTGGCGTAGACCGACCCCTCGTGAATCGTCTCCTGTCCCTTCTCCTTGATCTCCTGCCGCCAGGCCAGGAGCGATACGAAGAGATAGAGGGAAAGAAAGACCCGCTCCGACGTCCAACTCCACGCGTACAGGTCCTCGGGATTGACCGCCGCGCCCCGCATGGCGATGAGCAGGTTGCTCGTGATGAGGGTGTGGTTGAGATCCAGGAGGCCCGCCCCCAGGAAGCCCGTTCCGATGAAGAGGAAGGTGGCCTGCTTCCGACTGTAGAAGCGGACCAGGGAGAGGGCGCCCACCATGAAGGCCAGCACTGTGGCCACCGACTCCACCAGCGTATGGGTGGCGGGGGTGGTTCGGCCGGTGAGATTCCGGAGGATGAGGGATCCTCCGAGGAGGAGAAGGAAGAGGATCCAGTAGACGGTGGCGCGCTCGCGGCCCCGATCAGGTTCGGACAGCGCTTCGTCCGGGAGGGTCGCGGCCTCGTCCGGGAGGATGGAGGGCTCGACGGAACCCTCCGGCCTCTCCGGAGCGGTACCGGTCAGGAAGTCGGGCCCAGGCAACGCTTGATGGCCTCCAGGAGGACGTCCTCATCGAGGATGGGCTTGGTCACGTAGTCGTCAAAGCCCGCCGCCAGGTACTTCTCGCGGTCGCCGGCCATGGCGTGCGCGGTCAGGGCGATCACAGGAATGTCCTTGATTTCAGGCTGCTCGCGGATCCAGGCCAGGACCTCGGTCCCGTCCATCTCAGGCAGCGAGATATCCAGGAGCACCAGGTCCGGGCTGTCCGCCACCAGCCCCTCCACGGCCTCTACGCCGGTCTCATATTCGGACAGTTCATAGGTATCTTCGAGAAGAGCCTGCACCAGCATACGGTTGTCAGGGTTGTCTTCCACCACGGCGATCTTCGCGCTCATCCTGTCAATCCTCTTTCCAGGTTTTCGAGTTCATCTCGGGCAGCGCGGAACGCTTCCTCCAACGCGGGCAGCGCCGTCTTCATCGACGCGAGATTTCCTTCTCCGGCCTGCTGTTCCATGGCGGCGGCGAGGGCCCGCACGGTGTGCGCACCCACATTGGCCGCGCTCGACTTCAGGGAGTGGGCGCCTTTGCCCGCTTCGTCCGCGTCGTCCTTCTCCAGGCCGGCGCGGATCTGCTCCATGCGGGTTTCCGAGTTTTCGAGAAAGAGGCGGATCATCTGACCCACGAGCTGGTCGCCTCCCCACTCCCGCAGCCGGTCGAGGGCTTCAGGGTCAACAGGGTTGCCGTCGGACATAGGCGTGTTCCGTGAACGGAGGAATCCTGGACGGCGCCTCCCCCGAGCGATGGGAAAAACGCCTCCCCCTCAGTCTACTGCCAGGAGGGAGGTTCAGCAATCGGGGAAACCCCTTTGTTTACAGGAGCTTCGGGACCCTTTGCTCCCCAGGAGCCTGTCCGAGTAATGCAGTGGGCCGCGCCACCCGTGACTCCGTCACGGGT
>JBHHWA010000132.1:0-3502 GCA_046756285.1 Thermoplasmata archaeon | reverse complement strand
GGGAGAGATGGGAGCAAATCCGTCCATCCCTTTCGCCAACGTCCACGGGAGCCCCTCCGCCATGGCCCGGTGCTGCAACGCCCGAGCCGTGATGTCTAAGAAGGCGCAGTATCCCAGGATGGCACGGTCCGCCTGGGCGGCCGCGACCGATTTCGTCTTGGTTCCGATGACGAGGGCAAACTCCGCCTCTGCCTCGAGGACTCCCACATCCGGGGGAACGAAGAGGCGCCCCCCGCTGGGTAGGAGGGCCGTGGTGGGCTTCAGGAAGAAAACCGGCTCCGTCGGCGGCTCGGTTCCGCTTTCCTGGGCGTGCGCGCGATAGTTGCGGACGAGGCCCAGAATCTTGCCGACCCGGATCTTCCCGCCGGGAGCCTCCAACCACCCCATGACATCCCCTACGCCGGCGGCTGTGCGGGCTGGTCGTGCCGCGCAATGGTGGAGCGGGTGAGGCTGAGGGCGATCAGGGCCAGGGCCACCGCCACAACGAGCCCGAAGGAAGCTGCCGCCAAGCCGATGTCCTGGACGAAGAGTTCGCCCAGGCCGGCGAAGAGATTGAAGGTCCCGTGCATGAGGACGGCGAGGAGGTAGAAGGGGAGCAGGGTCTTGCCGGGCACCAGCTTGCTCACCGCCACCCCGTAGCCGAAGGTCCCAGTGGCGGCGGCGTGAAGGAGGGCGGAGGAAAAGCTGCGCACGCCGATGAGGATCAGGGAGGCTCCCAGCCCCGCCGTGGCGAAGGCGATGGCCCCGTAGGCGAGGTTCTCCGTCGCGCCGAAGCCGAGCCCGGCGGCGGCCCCGTACACGACCCCGTCCTCGACCTCGTTGATGTACCCCCGGACGCGGAAGACCCCCAGCCCCTTGGCGAACTCCTCGGTGACCGGGGCAACCACCACGAGGAGTATCAGGAGGCTGAGGTTCAGCTGGGCGTCCAAGGCCTCGACCAGGCCGACGTGGACGTGACGCAGGAGAAAGGTCCCGGCTTCCAGGAGGATGGTGGCCAGGATGAAGCTCAGGATGACGGCGACGATGACCCCGATGAAGGCGCCCCAGACGAAGGCCCGGAACACCTGTTTCCAAGGCTCCCTCTCGTACCGCTCCGTGTTCCGGAACCAGAAGACGAAGATGATCGGGGGCAGAAAGGCGAGGAAGATGAGGACCAGAACCACGGGGATGGCGAAGAGCACCGTCTGGGCCACGATGTCGATCATGATTCCCCGGCCTCCTCGAGCGCGGCGTGGGCGGCCGCGAGACGCGCAACGGGGACACGGAAGGGTGAGCAGGACACGTAGTCGAGGCCGAGCTGGTGGCACAAGGCGATGCTACGGGGCTCCCCCCCGTGCTCCCCGCAGATCCCCACCTTCAGCTCGGGACGTGTGGCCCGTCCTTTCTCGACCGCCACACGCATGAGCTCTCCCACCCCTTTCGGGTCCAGAACCTCGAAGGGATTCTCCTCGAGGATCTTTTCCTCCAGGTAGTGGGCCAAGAACTTCCCTTCGGCGTCGTCCCGACTGAACCCGTACGTGGTCTGCGTCAGATCGTTGGTCCCGAAGGAGAAGAACTCCGCCTCGGATGCAATCTCGTCGGCCGCCAGGGCGCCACGGGGAATCTCGATCATGGTCCCGAAGGCGTAGGGGACCTCGACGCCCCGCTCCTCCACTACCTCGTGAGCGACGCGTTCCAGGTCTTCCTTGACACGGGCCAGCTCGTTGGGATGTCCCACGAGGGGGATCATGATCTCCGGGAGGACCGCGCGGCCCTGGCTCATCAACTCGGAGGCCGCCTCCAGAATGGCCCGCACCTGCATCTCGTTAATCTCCGGATACAGGAGGCCGAGTCTGCAGCCCCGCAGCCCGAGCATGGGATTGGCCTCCCGCAGCGCGGCTACCCGATCGAGGAGCGCCTCCTTCGCCCGGAGGTCCTCCCCCCTCCCCTTCTCGTGTCGGAGCTCCGTGACCTCCACCAGCAGGTCCTCGAAACGCGGGAGGAACTCGTGTAGCGGCGGGTCCAGGAGTCGGATGGTGACGGGAAGTCCTTCCATCGCCTTCAGGATGCCCACGAAGTCTCCCCGTTGGAGCGGCAGGAGTTGGTCGAGGGCCCGGAGCCGCTCCTCGCGTGAGGTCGCGAGGATCATCTCCTGCATGACGGGCAGCCGATCGGCTTCCATGAACATGTGTTCCGTCCGGCAGAGCCCGATGCCTTCCGCGCCCAGATCCCGAGCCCGCGCAGTGTCCTCGGGGGTGTCCGCGTTGGCCCGGACCCCGAGGCGTCGCAGGTCGTCGGCCATCTCCAGGAGGCTTCGGAACTCTGCACTCATCTCCGGCTCGATGAGGGGAGCCTCGCCGAGCACGACCCGCCCGGTCGTTCCATCGATGGTGAGGAGGTCTCCCCGCCGGACGACCCGGTCTCCCACGGTAAAGGCTTGAGCTTCGTAATCGATGCGGAGCGCTTCGCACCCGGCCACGCACGGCTTGCCCATGCCCCGCGTGACGATTGCCGCATGGGAGGTCCTTCCCCCGCGAGCCGTGAGAACCCCCTCCGCTGCCACGATGCCATGGATGTCATCGGGCGTAGTCTCCAGGCGCACGAGGATGACCGGGTCCCTTGCCAATGCGGCCTCCTCCGCCGCTTCCGGATCAAACACCACGGATCCCACGGCGGCGCCCGGCGAGGCGTTGAGGCCGGTGGCCAGCACCTCCACGTCGGCCGCGGGATCGATCTGGCGGTGAAGGAGCCGCTCTACCTGCTCGGGGGTCACCCGGCGGACGGCCTCCGAGGAGGAGATGAGCCCCTCCTCGGCCATGTCCACCGCGACCTTCACGGCCGCCGCAGCCGTTCGCTGACCCGTGCGGGTCTGGAGCATGAAGAGGCGGCCCTCTTCGATGGTGAACTCGATGTCCTGGACGTCCTTGAAGTGGTCCTCGAGACGCGCTGCGGTCTGGGAGAGCTCGGCGTAGACAGAGGGCATCTCATCCTCGAGTCGCCGGATGGGCCGGGGCGTCCGAATGCCCGCGACCACGTCCTCGCCCTGGGCGTTCAGGAGATACTCTCCGTACAGGACGCGTTTCCCCGAGGCCGGGTCGCGAGTGAAGGCGACCCCGGTCCCGCTGTCCTCGCCCCGATTGCCGAAGACCATGACCTGAACGTTCACGGCGGTGCCCAGATCCCCCGCGATCCCGCTCACGGCCCGGTATTTCACGGCGCGATCGCTGTTCCAGGAGCGGAAAACCGCCTTGATGGCCGCCCACAGCTGGTCGGACGGTTTCTGGGGAAAGGACTCGTCGTGGGCCTCGAAGACCCCCTCGAACGCATCGATGACCTCCCGCCAGGCGTCGGCATCCAGCTCGGTGTCGTCCTTGACCCCTGCCCCCGCCTTCACCCGGCGCAGGTGCTCTTCGAAGAGGGAGCGGTGGATTCCCACGACCGTGTCCCCGAACATCGAGAGGAGGCGGCGGTAGCTGTTGAGAGCGAATGCTTCGTCCCCGGTTTGGCGGGTCAGGCCCTTCAC
>JBHHWA010000131.1:0-3529 GCA_046756285.1 Thermoplasmata archaeon | reverse complement strand
CCTCCATTGGCGGCGGCGGGTGCCGTGGGATTCGGCGTTGGGACCAGCGTCTCGGACGCGCCGACCGTCAACTTCGCCCTGGACATCGTGGAGGTGGAGGGTCGTCCCGCGGCGAAGCGAGGGAAGTACAGCGGGCGCAAGGAAGTGTTCCGGTGTCCTGTGGATTTCATCTACGAGGTGGGATCGAACCCCCCTCCCTGTCCCCAGGGTCATGGAACCATGGAGAACGTCCTTGTCCAGTACCTCGAGGGTGGGAAGCGCGTGCACGAGCTCCCGGGTCCGCTGGAGATTCGCGAATCGGTCTTGGCCCAGCTGGCCAAACTCTCTAATCCTCGAGGGGAGCCGGAAAAGGTAGATTAAGCGCGGGACTTAGCCCCGAGGGGTACGATGCCCGAGGTGCCCGAGGATCTCCGTTATACGAAAGAACACGAGTGGGTCCGCTTGAAGGGCGACCGTGCCGTCGTTGGGATTACGGATCACGCCCAGAACGAGCTCACGGACGTGGTGTACGTGGAGCTTCCCTCTGTGGGCGACAAGTTCGCGGAAGGAGAGGAGTTTGCCGTCGTCGAGTCCGTCAAGGCCGCCTCCGAAATTTATGCCCCCGTTCCGGGAACCGTGGCCGAGGTGAACAAGGATTTGGACGACCGCCCGGAGCTCGTAAACGAGTCCCCCTACGACGCGGGTTGGCTCATCGTCCTCACTCCTTCGGGGGAAGCGGTAGGCCTCCTGACCGCCGCGGAGTACCGGGATCTTGTGGAGAGCTGAAGCGCAGTCCTACGAGGAGGAAGCCTCGTCAGCTCCCTTGGTAAGACAGTCAAAACATAGGCAATCCGCGCCAGTCGATTCACTCACCACCTTTGTGGCGACCTCAAAACACCAGCAATCATGGCTCTGCGCTCCACAAACAAAGCCCGTGCCGCATTCGGGACACTTCAAAAGCACGCCAGATTTCATAGCAGGCTCTACCATGCCTTCACACCTGCCCCAAGAGAGCCCACCATAAATGACATTGTGCGGTCAACGTGGGAACGTCATTCTGCATCGGGGAAGTCCTCAACATCTATAAGCCGCGAGTCACGATGCTGGCTCCCGGGCTCGTAGGGTAGCGGACTATCCTTCCGGCCTTCGGAGCCGGGGACCTGGGTTCGAATCCCAGCGGGCCCGTCCCTCTGCCGGTGACCATACCTTTTTCAGGGGGACCGCGACTTCGCGGCGGGGGAGTGATCATGAATCCGGGTACGGAGTTTTCCAATCTCGCCGAGACGATTCTTGCCGACGTGTTCGAGGCCGACCCACGGCGCGCCGTGGCGCTCGGATTTCACGAGTACGATGGCCGCCTGCCGGATTTCTCGCCCGCCACCCTGAAGGAGGGAGGCGAACGCTCTCAGAAGTACCTCGACCGCCTCGCGGCTCTCCAAGACCTCACACCTGAGTTGGAGGTCGAGCGGGAAATGCTCGCCTCCTTGCTTGAGACGTACCTGTTCCAACTTGAGGATCAGAAGATTGCCTTCCGGAATCCGGGGATTTACGCCTTTATGCTGAGCGTGGTCCCGTATCTGAGCCGCGAGTACGCGCCCCTCCCGGAACGGTTTGAGGCGGTTTTGACCCACCTCAAGAACGCCCCGGGTTTCCTGGATCAGGGGGAGGCAAACCTGGAGGAGGCGTTGCCTGCGCCATTCGTGGAGCTGGGCGTCATCGCCGCCCAGGGCATCATCACGAGCTTTCGCCGCGATATCCCAGAGGAGGCCTCAAGCGTTTCCCCCGAGCTCCGAGAGCGGGTACTGGCTCAGACAGAGGAAGCCATCACACGGATTGAGGCCTTTCAGGGCAGGCTGGAGGAAGAATGGCGTCCCCGGACCAACCAGGATTTCCCCCTGGGCCCCGAGCGGTATCGGAGGATGTTGTGGGCCTTGGAGCGCGTCGACCTCCCCCTCGAGGAACTTGAGGCCATGGGGCGGGCGAACCTGAAGGAGAACAAGCAGGCCTTCGTCGAGACGGCCAAGCAGATCGATGCGAGCAAGACACCCCAGGAGGTCATGGGACTCCTCGGGGAGGATCATGCAACGGCGGATGGGCTTCTCCCCGAAACGGAGGAGATGCTGGAGGACCTTCGGGCGTTCCTCCTCGATAAGGACCTCATCACCGTCCCTTCCGAGGTGCGGCCCACTGTGACGGAGACGCCCCACCACTTCCGCGCCTGGGCGACGGCCGCGATGAACTCCCCGGGCCCCTTCGAGGTTCGGGGCGATGAGGCTTACTATTACGTGACGCCCGTCGAATCCGACTGGAACGAGGAGAAGGCGGAGGAGTGGTTGCGCTACATGAACCGTCCGAGCCTCAAGAACGTCAGCGTCCACGAGGCCTATCCCGGGCACTACGTCCACATGCTCCATCGCAAGCTCCTCCCCTCGAAGGTGGCCCGGGTCTTCACGGGGTACGCCTTCACAGAGGGTTGGGCGCACTACACGGAACAGATGGCCCTGGACGAGGGCCTCGGCGACGGCGATCCCCGTCTCCGCTTGGTCCAGCTACAGGATGCCCTCCTGCGTAATTGCCGGTATCTCAGCTCGATCGGCCTTCACACCCAGGGCATGAGCCTCGACGACGCCACGGCGTTCATCATGGAAAACGCCTTCATGGAGCAGGGCCCGGCCGCCCGGGAGGCCTTCCGAGGCACCTTCGATCCCGGGTACCTCAACTACACCCTCGGCAAGCTCTTCATCCTCCGGATCCGCGACAAGTTCTTCGCGGCACACCCGGAGGCGACGCTGAAGGAGTTCCACGACAAGTTGCTTGGCGGTGGGGCCCCGCCGATCGGCTTGCTGGAGGGCCTCATGCTGGGTAGCTAACCGCCCACTACGACGGCGCCCGATTCCCACCGAGGAAGCTTCAAGTAGCGCCGCCCGCGTACATTAGGTTCCGAAGGTGACCTCTTGGGCGATCCTGTCATCCTCGGCGCCGTCCGAACGCCCGTGGGCAAATACGGACGCGCCCTCCGCGATGTACCTGCGCCTCGTCTGGGCGCCCTCGCCATCGAAGAGGTCGTGCGACGATCTCACGTTGACCCGATCGATGTGGAAGAGGTCCTCATGGGAAACGTCATTCAGGCGGGCCTCGGTCAGGCGCCCGCCCGGCAAGCCGCCCTCTTCGCCGGCCTCCCCGATAAGGTGGGAGCGGTTACGATTAACAAGGTCTGCGCGTCCGGCCTCAAGGCCGTGACCTTGGCCGCTGACTCCATCCGGACCGGCGACCAGGATCTAGTCGTGGCGGGGGGGATGGAGAACATGAGCGCGGCCCCGTACCTGCTGCCCAGGGCCCGATGGGGGTACCGCCACGGGAACGCGGAGTTGGTGGACGCCATGGTCCGCGATGGGCTGTGGGATGTGTACAACGATTTCCACATGGGCATCACCGGCGAGGTCGTGGCGGAAAAGTATGGGATTACCCGTGAGGACCAGGACGCCTTCGCGTTCGAGAGCCACATGCGGGCGCTGAAGGCCATCAAGGAGGGACGCTTCGACGGGGAGAT
>JBHHWA010000130.1:0-3568 GCA_046756285.1 Thermoplasmata archaeon | reverse complement strand
GACATCGTGAACTTGCCCTCTCGGGGTCTCCTTTCGCGGGTCAAGTACGAGGAGGCGTTCGAGGAGGAGCTGGAAGCCGCCGTCTCGCAGATGGAGGACGAGTTCCGGGCGCTGGAGGCGAGCTGATGGTGAAGGAGTACCGGACGATTACCGAAGTGGCGGGCCCGCTGGTCTTCGTGGAGAAGACGGAGCCCGTGGGCTACGCGGAGCTCGTCGAAGTCACGCTGCCCGATGGACAGAAGCGCCGTGGTCAGGTCCTGGATACCTCCCACGACATGGTGGTCGTCCAGATTTTCGAGGGGACGGCGGGCATCAATCGCGCTTCCAGCGTGAAGTTCCTGGGCGAGACGATCCGCCTCAGCGTTGCGCAGGACATGCTGGGCCGCGTCCTCTCAGGCAGTGCAGACCCCATCGACGGAGGCCCCCGCATCATTCCGGAGGACCGGAGGGAGATCGTAGGGGCCGCCATCAACCCCTTCTCCCGGGCCCACCCCAGCGAGTTCATCCAGACGGGCATCTCCACCCTGGACGGGATGAACACCCTCGTCCGCGGCCAGAAATTGCCGCTCTTCTCGGGGGCGGGGCTGCCGCACAACGAGGTCGCCCTCCAGATTGCCCGCCAGGCCAAGGTGCCGGGTGCCGTGGAGCCCTTCGCGGTCGTGTTCGCGGCCATGGGCATCACCCACGAGGAAGCCAGCCAGTTCATGAACGACTTCGAGCGCACGGGGGCCCTGAAGCGCGCGGCCCTCTTTCTCAACCTGGCGGATGACCCGGCGGTGGAGCGGCTCATCACGCCCCGCATGGCCCTCACGGCGGCCGAGTTCCTGGCGTTCGACCTTGGGATGCACGTCCTCGTCATCCTGACGGACATGACGAACTACGCCGAGTCCCTGCGACAGATCGGGGCCGCCCGTGAGGAGGTGCCCGGGCGACGGGGGTATCCCGGATACACGTACACGGACCTCGCCACGATGTACGAACGTGCGGGGCGGATCCACGGGAAGTCGGGGAGCATCACCCAGATTCCCATCATGGCCATCCCCGACGACGATTGGACCCATCCCATCGCCGACCTCACCGGCTACATCACGGAGGGCCAGATCGCCGTCGAACGGGAGCTTCACCGGAAGGGCATCTACCCGCCCATCAACCCGTTGCCCTCCCTCTCCCGCCTCATGGACGCCGGGATCGGCGCGGAGCGAACGCGGGAGGACCACAAGGCCGTTTCCGACCAGATGTACGCCGCCTACGCGGAGGGCCGGGACGCCCGGGGGCTCATGGCCATCGTGGGCAAGGAGGCCCTCTCCGAGCGGGATCGCCGCCTCCTGGAGTTCGCGGACCGGTTCGAGAACGAGTTCATCCGGCAGGGGCCGGAGGAGGACCGGGACATCGAGACCACCCTGGAGATCGGGTGGGAGCTCCTAGCGACCCTGGACGAAGCGTGGCTTACGAAAATCGACCGGCGGACGTTGGAGGCCTACCATCCGGCCCACCGGCAGAAGGCGGCGGCCTAGATGGTTCTGGCGGAGTACAAGCCCACCCGATCCCAACTCCTCCAGGTGCGAAAGACGCTGAAGTTGGCGGAGCGGGGGCACCGCTTGCTGAAGCTGAAGCAAGACGCACTCATGCTCGAGTTCTTCCAGGTCCTCGAGAGGGCCCGGGAGGTCCGCTCCAACATCGTGGAACGCTACCAGGACGCGGCCGGCAAACTCGCCGTCGCATCGGCCATCGAGGGGCGGGTTGGGGTGCGGTCCGCGTCCTACGCGCTCCTGCAGAAGCCGGAACTCGAGTTGAGCACGCGCAACGTCATGGGGATCGTCGTCCCGAAGATCGAGGCGGAGAAGGTTCGGAAGCGGGTGGACGAGCGGGGGTACGGCATCATCGGGACCTCCCCACGCATCGACGCCGCGGCGGAGGCGTACGAGGAGCTCGTGGAGGACGTCATCGTGGCGGCGGAGATCGAGACCACCATGCGGCGCCTCATCGAGGAGATCGAGAAGGTCAAGCGTCGCGTCAACGCGCTGGAGCACCGGGTCATCCCCGAGCTGCAGGATACGGAGAAGTTCATCACCCTGCGCCTCGAGGAGATGGAGCGGGAGAACATCTTCCGGCTGAAGCGATTCAAGGAAGCGACGGCATGAGCCGGCTGCAGGACTTGTGGGAGGACCCGAAGAGGCGCGCCTGGCTCC
The DNA here is from genome assembly GCA_046756285.1 of Thermoplasmata archaeon. GTDB lineage: Archaea > Thermoplasmatota > Thermoplasmata > RBG-16-68-12 > JAJISG01 > JAJISK01. The sequence continues at coordinate 1,379 of JBHHWA010000130.1, read as the reverse complement.
TCCGCTTCTTCTGGATCATCTCCCTCGGCATGCTCCTGTTCGGGTACGCCGTGATCGTCCTGCGTCTGTTCGGCTAGGGCTCCACCTTCACGAGGTCCGTGGGCAGGTTGCGCCGAACGATGTCCTCGGCCAGCCGTTGGAACACGAGTTGAACCTGGTCCCCCGTCTTGGCCGAGGTGAAGAAGTAGGGGGCGTCGAAGGCCTGGGCGGACATCTCGATGTCCTGTTCCCCGAAGAGGAGCATGACCTCGTCCCGGAGGTCTACCTTGTTCACGGCGTAGACCACGGCGATCTCACCCACCACCGAGAAGACGGACTGGACCCAGTCGTCCAGCTCCTTGAGGCTCGAGTAGCGGGTGAGGTCGCAGACGGCCAGAATCCCCTTGGCCCCGTTGAAGAAGGCCTCACGGAGCAGGTCCCGGACGCCCTTCTCCCCCATGATGTCCCAGATCACCATGTCCATCTGGATCAGCAAGTCGTTCTCGGGGACCTCGACCTGGATCTCCTTTTTTGAGACCTTCGCTCCCAGGGTGGTGATGTAGGAGTCGTCGAAGATGTCTTGGACGAACCGGCGGATGAGACTCGTCTTGCCGACGGCCGCCTCCCCCACGAGGCACACCTTCGTCTTCATCTGGTACTCGCTAACCATCGACCCGCGTCGCGTCGGCCCGGCGAGTACATAAAGGTAGTGAGGCTGTTCTCAGCGAGGGCCCACGAACGGTGGGGAGGCGGCATGCGGAAGGAAAAGCGGCTGATCATCGCCTTGGACATGATGGAGGCAACCCAGGCCGTGGAAACCGCCAAGGCCACGGCTGCCTACGTCGACGCCTTCAAGGTCAACTACCCGCTGGTCCTCTCCGTGGGCTTGGGGATCGTGGACACCTTGGGCCGCTTCGGCGACGTCCTCTGCGACTTCAAGGTGGCCGACATCCCCGCCACGAACCGACTCATCGTGGAGCAGGCCTTCGACCACGGGGCGTCCGGCGTCATCGCACACGGGTTTCCCGGGCGCGACTCCCTGGAGGCGTGCCTGGAGGCCGCCCAGGGCGACGTCTTCGTGGTGACCGCCATGAGCCATCCGGGCGCGGAGCGGTTCCTCCTCCCGCAAGCGAAGAAACTGGCCCAGCTGGCGGTGGACGTGGGGGCCGCGGGCATCATCGCAGGGGCCACACGTCCGGAAGTCATCCGCGAACTGCGCGAGCTCGTGGGCCCGCTCCTCATTCTCAGCCCAGGCGTCGGGGTCCAGGGGGGGTCGCCCGGCGAGGCCCTCCGAGAGGGGGCCGACTACCTCATCGTCGGGCGAAGCATCACGCAGAGCGAGGACGCCGCGAAGGCGGCCGATGACCTGCTTGGGCGGATTCAGCGCGCCGGCGCAATGG
>JBHHWA010000129.1:0-3590 GCA_046756285.1 Thermoplasmata archaeon | reverse complement strand
CCCCGCACGACCCCGCGGTTGTTGCGCATGAGGTCGCCGACGACGGCCTCCGCGGCGTCTCGGATGTACCGCTCGGCCACCTTGTGGTCGCTCTCGTAGGTCACGGAGACGCTGATCTCGTCCCAGATGAACTCCGTGTCCCGGGTGTAGTTGAACACGTTCTGCTCCAGGACCTGGCTGTTGGGGATGGCCACGTAGCGGCCTGTGAAGGTGTCCCCCGCCATCCAGCCCCCGAACTCCCGGACGAGGGTCTTCATCAGGGTGATCTGGGTCACGTACCCCCGGACGTCGCTCAGCTCGATGCGGTCCCCAAGCTTGTAGAGGCGGCGGGTCACGAGGACGCCCCAGCCGAGGAGGTTGAGGAGCGGCTTCTGCATGACCAGAATGAGGGCACCCAGCACCACCGCCACCTCGAAGGCATTCACCACCCCGACTCCGACGACGACGAGGAGGATGCCGACGAAGACGCCCCCCCAGACGAGGTAGCTCACCAGCTGGAAGAGGGCGTAGATGTCGGCCTCATGGGCCATCCGCTCCCCGAGGGCGATGCGGAAGACGGGCTTGAAGAGCTCCAGGAGGAGCTTGGTGGCGACGACGATGAGGATGACGATGATGATGTCCTGGTACTGCCCCAGCGGGAGGATGGGGAGGGGGATGGGCAGCTCGAAAATCCCCATGGCAAGGATGACGGCGACCGTCGCGGCGAAGGCCGCAATGATGAGAACGGAACGAAGTCTGGACTGGCCCGCCATCGGCCAGAAGTGGCGACGCCGTTCTCTTATACGTTCCCTCGAAGTTATCAGAGGGGAGAAAGGGAGGGAGACGGCGGGACTAGATGAAGTCCTCGAAGTCCTTCACGAGTTCCGGATGTTTCGCCTTCACGGCTTCGAGGATCGCGAGGACGGAAAGCCGCTCCACGCCGGCGTCCGCTAGGCTGTCCACGAGCTTGTCCAGCGTCTCGTCATCCAACCGCGACAATCGCTCCTTGGCCATCCAGTTCCGGTAGAGGCCGTTCTCCATCTTTGCACGCCAACCGACCTCGTACTTCATCAGTTGATCCAAGGAGAAGTCTCCCCTCTGGGCGGCATCCCCCAGCACCTCCCCCGCGATGCGACCCGCGATGCAGGCGTTGGCGACCCCGCCTCCCGTGATCGGGTCGATCTGCCGGGCCGCGTCCCCCACCAGCACGATGCCCGGCGCGACGGTCTTCTCCAGCGGCGGATTGGTCGAGACGCCCCCCGCCACCCAGTCCAAGGGCTTTCCGTCGCTGATGCGAGGGTCCTGTTCGATGTGCTTATCGAGGTAGGTCTTGGCGTCGGCCTTTGATTTGACCTTCTTTGCCATGACGCCGATACCCACATTCGCGGTATCCTCCGACTTGGGGAACACCCATAGGTACCCACCCGGGGCCACCTCACTCCCGAGGTAGAACTCGCAGTAGAGCGGGTCCACCGCAACCCCCGTCAGCCGATACTGCAGACAGCTCATGATATCGCCGCCCTTGAGCATCGTGTTCAGGCCCGCCCACCGGCCCACCTGCGATTCGAACCCGTCCGCCGCGACCACGCAGCTCGCCCTGAGGTTGAACTTATCGGAGAAGTGCTCCACCTTCACCCCGTTCACGGTTCCGTTCTCGCGGGTGACGTCCGTCACCGTGGCCTTGACCATGATTTCCGAGCCGGCCTTCGCCGCATCGAGGGCAAGGGTTTTGTCGAAGATGTCCCGCTCGATGACCATTCCGACCTCACTGCCCGCATACTTGGAGCCGACCGTCAACCGGTAGCCGCCGGGGGAAATGATGTGGGCGCCCTCAACCTCGTTGGTGAACCAACGCTTGTCGATGGTGATTCCCGCATCGTCTAGGTGCACCTTCGAGAGGCCCTCGCCACAACGGACGGGGGACCCAATGTCCTGTCGCTTCTCCAAGAGGAGAGTCCGGGCTCCATTTAGGGCCGCGTAGCGGGCCGTGTTGCTTCCGCCGGGCCCCGCCCCGACCACGATGACGTCGTACTCGTCCCGGAACCGGCCCACCGGATCACCGGAGCTGCGTGCGCTTGTGACCCCGGGGGAAGTCGATGGCACCCACGGGACAGGTCTTGACGCAGAGCCCACACTGGGTGCAGCTGTCGTCGAAGGTGATGAGGACCTCCGTGAGGAAGATCGAGTTGGGGGGACAGGCCCCCACACAGGCGCCACAGTGCAGGCAGGTGGCCGTGTCGATGGCCATTATGCCGTTGTCGATGATGGCCTCCGGGCTAACTGTTCCCTGCATGGCGCTCTCTCCACTCTTGCAGGGGCACCGCGAACTTCTTCTCGATCTCGTTGCGGAAGGTCGGTCCGGTGTTGTAGGCGCAGAACGGGACGATGCGGCCGTCGGGGCTCGCGTAGTGGATGACGCACCGCTTCACCCGCTCGATGTCGTAGTTGTAGTTGTCCTGGAAGTGCATGCCGCCGACGTACATCACGCGCCACGAGAACTCGGAGACGCCCTTCTTGTCCCCGGACTTGAACACGGCACCGAGGGTCTTCAAGAAGGTGCGTAGGCCCATGCCCGAGGGGGCGTGATCCTCGTCGAAGTGCCTCCGGAGGAGGTTCAGCGCCTTGATCTTGGAGACGAACTTGATCCGGGAGTCCTTGGCCCGCTGGGCCAGCTCCCACATGTCCTCCACCAACCCCTCGATGTCCACGAAGCGGGTGAGGGGGATGGGGTCCTTCTCTTTCTCCAAGAACAGATAGGACGCCAGGCCGCATCCCGGGTGGGAGGTGAAGGAGGTCTTCGGGCTGTCCGTGAGGATGCTGACGAGCTCCGAGATGGGGGCCACGAAGGGCACCGGATACCAGTCGTCCGGTTCCGCGTACCCCGTCTGGTCCGCGAAGTCGTGAGCCAGATCGCTCAGGGTGTACCGGAGCTTCTCCCGCTCCTCGTCGGGAATCCGGCCCGTTAGGCTCACGGGCTGGTAGTTGACCCCCTTGACGACATCGCTGTTCTCGATCGCGAACTCCATGATGGGCCCGACCTGGTCCTCATTGAAGGACCCGACCATCGTCGGCACGAGGCAAATGGTCGGTCGCGGCTCGCTCATCTCCCGAACGCGTTGGATGGCGTTCTTCTTGATCTGCAGGAGAGGCTTGCCTCGGGCCAGGATGTAGTTCTCCTCCTTCAGCCCGTCAAACTGGAGGTACACGGTGTTCAGGCCGGCCTCGGTGGCCGCTTCGATGAAGCCCGGCTCCGTGGCCATCCGGATGCCGTTCGTGGCCGTCTGGATCTGGGAGAAACCCATGTCGTGGGCCGCCTTCACGTACCGCACGAAGTCGGGGGAGATCGTGGGCTCTCCGCCGGAGAACTGGATGGCGTTGACAGGGACGGGGCGCTGCGCCCGGAGAACGGCAAACTCGTAGACGATCTGCTCGAAGGTGGGTTCGAAGACGTATCCGGCCGCGTTGGCGTTGGCGAAGCAGACGGGACACTTCAGGTTGCACCGGTTCGTCAGGTCGATGTTGCAGAGGGCCGTGTTGCTGTAGTGGAGGTTGCACAGCCCGCACTCGTACGGGCAGACGGTGGCGTCCGTGATGGCGGGGTTCTGGATGCC
>JBHHWA010000128.1:0-3618 GCA_046756285.1 Thermoplasmata archaeon | reverse complement strand
CCGCGGTCGAGGGGCTCCGGATCGGGAAGCCGACGGAGAAGGGCGTGGACATGGGGCCCCTGGTATCTCCTGAACAGCGAGAGAAGGTGGAGGCCTCGGTCCGCCAGGCCCTCGACGACGGCGCGAAGCTGCTCATGGGCGGGAAGAGGCCCCAAGGCGGCGACTACGAGAAGGGGAACTGGTTCCTTCCCACCGTCCTGGAGGACGTGGAGCAAGACATGGACATCCTACAGCAGGAGATTTTCGGTCCGGTGACCCCCCTCTCGCGGTTCAACGACTTGGACGAGGTACTAGGCTACGCCAACGACTCCCAATATGGACTCGCCAGCTACATGTTCACCCAGGACCTGAGGGCGGCGATGAAAGCCGCCCAGAAGCTCCGGTTCGGAGAGACCTTCATCAACCAGGTCGGCCCGGAGACGGTCCACGGCTACCACGCGGGCTTCCGGAAGTCGGGGGTCGGGGGCGACGGATCGCTTCACGGGTTCGAGCACTACTTCGCCCTGAAGACGGTCTACCTTGACTACGGGGAATCTCCAGAGCGCTACAGTGATGTCTTCCCGTATGACTGAAGGGCAATCCGGGCGGGGGACGATTCGCATTTGACCATGTCGGGAATGGGACGCTGAGACCCAAGAAGGGAGGAGCATCCTTATCACACGGTTGACCATCTTGAGCGGCGGGGGGAGGCCATTGACGCGGCGGGCAGGAGTTGAGACGTAATGGCATTGAAGGAACGGCTTGCAGAGGTCGATACAGGGCTGGGCGATATTAGGGAGGTTATCCAGGAGGCCCTCGACGAAGAATTCGAGGAAGAGTACACCGTCCAGGACGTGCAGATCACCCAATCTGACCGAATCTCGGTCCTCATTGACCTCACCGGGCGCGGAGAGGCCTAGACGCATTTCTTAAGTGCTTCCACATTCCGCCATAGTCCAGATCTTGAGCCCGCATCACAAACAGCGATCGGACCCGAGGAGGGTTCGCTTCCTGGACTGACAGCAGCGAACCCGAGGCGCCCTGCATCATTCCCGGACGAGTAGTTCAGCGCCCGTCGAGCCCCTCGTAGTCCATGCGGGCCCCCTGATCGGCGGAAAGCGCGAGGCGCGTGTAGATCGAGAGGAGGCCCCGGCGAAAGCGCGGCTTCTTCGGTTTCCACTTCGCCCGGCGTTCCTCCAAGCCCTCCACCGCGAGGTCGAGGCGGCGCTGGGCGATGTCGACCTTTATGGGATCCCCGTCCTCGACCAGCGCGATGGGTCCCCCCGCCATGGCCTCTGGACTCACGTGGCCGATGGCGGGTCCTCGTGTGGCCCCGGAAAACCTGCCATCCGTGATGAGGACGACCCCCTCCGCCAGCTCCTTCTGGGTCGCGATGGCCTCGGTGACGTAGAATTGCTCCGGCATCCCGTTCGCCGCCGGGCCCTCGTAGCGGATGACGATTGCGTGTCCCGGATCCACCTTCCCCGCGAAGATGGCCTCGATGGCCTCGTCGCTCGATTCGAAGACGACTGCCTCTCCGGTGAATCCATGGAACCGCTTTGGCAGGGCCGCAACCTTCACCACGGCGCCGTCGGGCGCCAGGGAACCCCGAAGGACGGCGATCGACCCCGTGCCAAGAGGGTCCGCAGAGGGGCGCAAGATGTCGACCGCCTCCAGGGCAAAGTTCGCGAAGTAACCGCGGGCTCGCGGGAAGAAGCCTGACCGCTCAACCTCTTTCAGGTTCTCCCCGACCGTCTGCCCCGTCACCGTGAGGGCGTCGAGGTGCAGGAGGTCTCGTAGCTCGCGGATCAACCCCTGCGTTCCCCCGGCGTACCAGAGATAACTGGCGGGATGCTCGCCCGCGGGCCGGCAGTTCACCAGGAAGGGAACCTCCCTGTTGATCTCGTCGAACCGGTCCAAGGGAAGGTCGACACCCACCTCGTACGCCAAGGCGATGAGGTGCATGATCGTGTTCGTGCTCCCGGAGATCGCCGCGTGGACGACCAGTGCGTTCTCGAACGCCTCCTTCGTTAAGATCTGTGAAGGACGAAGGTCCTCCTCCACGAGCCCCAAGATCCGACGACCTGCCTCCTCGGCGAGGCGTCCGGCGTCGAACTTCGTGGCGGGGACGAGGGCACTGGTAGGCAGGGCAAGACCGAGGGCCTCCGCCATGATCGCGTTCGTGTTGGCGGTGCCCAGGAAGGCACAGGTTCCCGTGGTGGGGCAGGAGTGCAGGGCCAGGTTGTCGTACTCCGCCTGAGCGATCTCCCCGCGGCGCAGCCGGGCGTAGAGGGCGCCGACCTGCTCGAGGGTGACGCCCTGGGGTCCCGGCTCCATGACCCCGCCGTGGATGAAGATCGTCGGGATGTCGGTCCGGGCCGCGGCCAGGAGGACCCCCGGGGTCCCCTTGTCGGACCCCGAGAGGACGCACATGCCGTCGAAGTGGCCGCCGCGCACGTGCATCTCCACGGCGAAGGAGATGACCTCTCGACTCGCGAGGGAGAAGCGCATGCCCGGGGTGCCCTGGTCGATGCCGTCGCAGATGTCCGTGCAGTCGTAGCGGGAGGCGGCCCCTCCCGCGGTCTGGACGCCCCGCACGACCCAGCGGTCGGCGAGATCCGGCAGATGGTAGCTGCAAGGCATGCTCTGCCCACCCGTGGTTTCGACGAGAATCCAGGGACGTTCGAGGTCCTCCATCGTCCACCCCGTGGCCAGGCGAAGGGGATCGGCCTCCGGGGCGATCTTGCGCATCTCTTGGCTGTGCAGCCCAGGCATAGGCGCCACCGCCCGTTCCAGCCGTCCGTGGAAATATCTAGCTTTGGGTCGGAGGGCGGAGTCGACCGTCTGCTGGCCTACTCCAGAAGCGGAGCGACGATTTCATCCACCCGCTCGCGCTCCTCTGCCGTTAGGTCCGAAACAGGGGGCCGGGAGTGGGCCGCGGTGCCCCAGACTCGTTCCACCAGGTATTTCGCTGCTGCCGGGTACGTTCCGACCTTCAACGCGCGACTGAAGCGTGCCAGGTCGAGCTGCAGCTGGACAGCCTCCTCCGTGCGTCCCTGCCGCGCCAGATCGTACAGCTGGACGACTCTCTTAGGAAACACGTTGCTTGAGCCTACAACACCGCCGTGTCCTCCATGCATGACCACGGAGGCAAGGAGGGGATCGGTCCCCGTGAGGAAGGAGACGGTCTCCGGCAACTCCGAGATAATGTGGAGGGCCTTGGACAGGTCGCCCGAGCTGTCCTTGAGGCCGTCGATGGTCCCGTCCCGGGCGAGATCGAGAATGAGTTCGGCGGGGATGTCGACGCCCGTGAAGAACGGGAGGTTGTAGGCCATGACCGGAATGTCCACCGCCTCTCGGATGGCCTCATAGTGCTGGCGGATGCCGGCCTCGTCCGGGCGGATGTAGAACGGGTTGATGACCATGACGCCATCCGCGCCTGCCCCCTCTGCCTCCCGGGAGAGGGCAACCGCCTGGCGGGTCGAAGGGGCCCCCGTCCCGACGACGACCTGCGCCCGCCCCGAGACCTCCTCGACGGTTGCTTCGGCGACCTTGGCCCGTTCCTTGGGATCCATGGCCGTGAACTCGCCCATGCTGGCCATGGGGATGACGCCATCGACGCCCGCCTTGACCAGGTTC
>JBHHWA010000127.1:0-3634 GCA_046756285.1 Thermoplasmata archaeon | reverse complement strand
TCACGATGTCCTTCCACTTCTCCTTCCCGCTGGGGACGTGCATCACGGCGCTCACGGTGGAGCTGACCTCCTCCCCGATCCGCAGGATGCGGAGGACCTTCAGGGCCATCCCGCTCCGGATGTGGTCGATGACGGTCCCGTTCTTGATGGGGGTGACCCGGAGTTCCTTCATGCTACCCTCCCAGGATGAGGTTCAAGAGGGCCATCCGTAGCGGGACGCCGTTGAAGGCCTGCCGGAAGTAGAGGGCGTGGGGCGTCCGGTCCACCTCCGGGGCGATCTCCGTCACCCGAGGCAAGGGGTGCAGGACGATGAGGTCCTTCTTGGCGTCCCGGAGGACCCGGAGGTCGATGCGATAGGAACCCGCCACCCGTTGGTACTCCTGGGCGTCGGGGAAGCGCTCCTTCTGAATGCGGGTGACGTACAGGACGTCCGCCGCCTCGATGGCATCCTCGAGGCTCTCCGTCTCCTCCGGCTTCCCGCCCAGTTCCTGGACCCGTTCAAGGATCTCCTTGGGCATCCGGAGGGTCGGGGGGGCCACCATCGTCAGGTCCGAGCCCAGGAGCGCGAGGGCGTAGGCGAGGGAGTGGACCGTCCGGCCGTACTTCAGGTCGCCCAGGAGGACCACGCGGTTCCCCTCGAGGGTCCCCTTCTCGTCCCAAATCGTGAACAGGTCGAGGAGAGTCTGGGTGGGGTGCTGGCCGGCGCCATCCCCCGCGTTAATCACAGGTTTCGTAGAGAACTCCGCCGCGAGGCGGGCCGCCCCCTCCTGGGGGTGTCGCAGGACGATGGCATCGGCGTACGCCTCGACCATCTTCACGGTGTCGGCCAGGGTCTCCCCCTTCGTGACGGAGGAGCCTTCAACGAGTCCGAACCCCAGCACGCCTCCGCCCAGTCGCTGCATGGCCGACTCGAAGGAGAGGCGAGTTCGCGTGCTGGCTTCGAAGAAGAGGGTGGCCAGGATACGTCCGTTCAGGGTGTCGAGGCTGGTCTCCCCTCGCGCCGCGGGGACCATGGCCTTGGCCTCCCGGAGGATGTGATAGATGACGGGCTCCGAGAGGTCCGTGATTGAGATGAGGTCCTCTCCCCGCAGGTCCATCGCGTAGAAGAGCGAGGAGCGGGCTAAAGTTGTTTGGGCGGGCCAGGGCCGAGCCTAAGGGAGTTGGGGGGTGGCAGGCCCAAAAGGACTTGGGCCTGCCGTGGGTTGTGGAGGAGGGGTTATTCGGACTTCTCGGATTCGACGGCTTTCCAGTCGCCGCCGAAGTCTTGGGTGACCCCGGATGCCAGGTGGAACCGCACACGGAGCTTCCCGTTCTCGAAGAAGATGTAGGCGTTCTTGAGTTGGGACATGTAGAGGCTGATCCGCTTGCCTTTCTGGGTGAGGGCCCGCTCCACGCAGCTCAGGAGACCGGCCTTCTCGAGGGCGTGAATCCGGCGGTAGCAAGCGGCGATGGGGATCCCATACTCCCGGCTCAGCTCGATGGCGCTTCGCGGTTTCTTGTAGGTGGCGACCAGGATCTTGGCCGAGTATTCGTCTGTGATGAGACGCGAAGCTTCCAAGGGATCCATTCCCACTGTGTCCTCCGTCCCCCCACAATCCCTTGGTTACCCTATTTAATCGGTCGGCGCAGATTATATGCTCTGATTACTGAGACCGGCACCCAAGGTTGATAGCAACCCTAGGAGGGCTCGGAGATGGATGGCCGCCGGACGCGCCCCCGGACCCGGGTGCGGTCGACGAAGAGCTCCATCCCAGGGAGACGGGCTTCGAAGAGGAGCTTCCCCTGGCCTCGGGGGGAGATATACACGCCCTCGACCTCGATGAGGCCGAGCAGATGGAGTTTCCGAAGGAGGCGATAGCACCGCGCGATGGGGATCCCCGTGACCTCGCTGAGCTGCCGCCCCGTCCGGGCCTGGCCGAAGCTGGCCAGGAGGAGACGGCGCGTCTCAGGCAGGGTCAGGATTCGGGGGTACTTCATCGCGGGTGCCTCTCAGCCTCGTACGCTCGTTCCCTATTCGGCCCTATTTAACATGCCGGTCCGTTCATCGGGCTTGAAAATCACCGCTCAGAATCGTGAAAGTCAATCAGAACCGGTAGTGAGAACGGAACGTTCTCCGATTGCGAGCGGCGGCCAAGTGCGAGCAGCGATCACAGGTCCGTTGGCCTCCACCCGCCTTGAATTGCCGATTCAGGCCGGTCATCTCCCGTGCGTCACAGCCCCGAGGCCATGCCCGACGCATGGGAGTTACCCCCGCATGAGGCACGAGAACGGGTGGCCGAATGTGAAAGCGGGGCTCCCCGCGGGAAACACGGGTGGCTGATGCTCCTCTCGGCTCACAACGAAAAGCGGCAGTTCTTATCTTCTGGGGCGTATATCCGATGCCCCCTCGACTGAGACATGAGTCATATGGCGGAGGAGCCTGAAGCGGGAGACAAAGCGCGACGACTACTCGGGTATATCGGGGTCGTAGCGGCCCTCATCGTCGTCATCGTTGGGGTCGGAGCAGGGATCGCTACAGGTAACCTGGTGCTTTGGCTTGCGATCGGCGCAGCAATTGGATTCGCCATCGGCGCTCTAACAGCATGGGGCCAACAGCGCTGGGAATGACGCTGGGAGATTCTGCGCGTGCTACCGGCCAGTCCGAGGCTCCTTCGAAGCTCAGGGCCGTCGACCCCGCCGTACTTGCGAGAGCCTCGCTCATAGTTCCTAAATGAAAAAGGAAGAGGGGGGGCAGTTGGAGCCGCCGAATCGGGGAACGACGGCGTTCAAGCCAGGACGGAGAACGGGGGGCCTGCTAGGCGTCCGGGGGGACCTCCGGCAGGACAACGCCCCATTTGCCTGTGCTCACCTCTAGCCCCTCGCGTCCCATCCGGACGTATCCGTCCACGACCTTGAGGCGGTCCCCTTCTCGGACGGTTCCTGAGGTGATGAAATCCGCCTCCTCGTCCCGAAGAACCAAGCGCACCGTCCCTGAAGCATCCGAGACGGTCAGATGGACGACCCGTCCTTTTCGCCCGTCCCGGCGAGTGAACCGGCGGACGGGCCCGACGCGTTCCACCGTCACCTGGAGGAGCGCCTCGCCCCCCTCGTACAGATCTGAGATCTGGCCGAACGCAACCTCGTTGCGGCCGAGGGTGTCAACAACGAGCAGGGCGGCCGCCTCCTCGGTTAAGAGGCCCCCCCATGCCTCGACCTCCGCCTGGACGCGCCCTCCGAAATCCTCGCGCGAGAGGAGATCCTTGACCTTGTCGTACGAGTCTTGGGACTCGGCCATGGGGAATCAGGACTCGCGGGTGTAGGAGGTCTCCTGGACGGTGAACCGTTCGCCATCCGGCCCCGTCCCGAACACCTCGAGGATGAAGTGGTCTTCGTCAACCTGCCGAGTCGCGGCTTCCACGGTTACCTCTCCGTCCTCCATGTCCGTGTAGCTCCCCGACCAGCGAATCGTCCGACTGTCGTCCTCCCCTACCCCCGTCAGGAGCAGCATGGAAGTCTTGAAGTTGAAGGTCCAAAGGGTTTCGTACCGATCCGTCGCCGCATTGTAGCCGTGGAGCTTCAGATACTTCACGTCCTCGTCAGCCAGGCGCATGGACCGTTCCTCCAACAAGAAGCGACCTCCCAGAACGGGCTTGAA
>JBHHWA010000126.1:0-3646 GCA_046756285.1 Thermoplasmata archaeon | reverse complement strand
CCTCATTATCATTATATAGACTGAGCCCATAATCCTTAATGCCAAGGGATGGGATGGGATGACCAGTACCAGTGTTCCAGCGCAGACTCTGAGTGAAACGATGCCTGAGTTATCATACGACTCTGCCAAAATCCAGATACTGGAAGGTCTCCAGGCCGTCCGCAAGCGGCCGGCCATGTACATCGGCAGCGTGGACCAGCGCGGGATGCAGCACCTGGTCTACGAGGTCGTCGACAACAGCATCGACGAGGCCATGGCAGGGTTCGCCTCGGACATCCAGGTCACCGTTTCGAAGGACAACGTCGTCACCGTGGAGGACGACGGCCGGGGCATCCCCGTCGATCCCCACCCCAAGTACGGAATCTCCGGGGTCGAGATCGTCTTCAGCACCCTCCACTCGGGCGGGAAGTTCGACCAGAAGGTGTACAAGGTATCCGGCGGCCTGCATGGGGTGGGTCTCGCCGTAGTGGCCGCGCTCTCGCAATGGATCAAAGTCTGGGTCCGGCGGAGTGGGAAGGAGTACTACATGCGCTTCAAGCGCGGCGGCCTGCCGGCCACCCAACTCCGGGCGATGAAGAAGAGTGACGGGCGCGGGACCACGGTCTCCTTCAAACCCGATAAGCAGATCTTCGGTGACACCGCCTTCGATCCCGAGGTCCTGGTGGCCCGCATGCGGGAGTATGCCTTCCTCAACAAGGGCACCCGTGTTGCCATCGAGTTCGAGGATGGGCCCAAGGAGGAGTTCCGATTCAAGGGGGGCCTGGCGGAGTTCGCCACGTGGATCAATCGAAACAGAAATCCCCTTCACAGCCCCCCCATCTACATCGAGGGGCAGAAGAACGGATTGGTCATGGATTTGGCGCTCCAGTACACGGACAGCTACTCCCAGTCCATCCACAGCTACGCGAACAACATCGCCACCATGGAGGGCGGCACCCACCTGGTGGGCCTCAAAGCCGCCCTGACCCGGGTCATGAACGACTTCCTCCGAAACAACGGCTCCTCCAAGGAGAAGGATCTCAGCCTCCACGGCGAAGACGTGCGGGAGGGGCTGACGGCCATCTTGAGCGTGAAGCTTCCTGAGCCCCAGTTCGAGGGACAGACGAAGACGAAACTGGGGAACAGCGAGGTCAAGGGCGCTGTGGAGTCTCTAATCTTCGAGAAGCTCTCTGAGTACCTCTTGGAGCACCCGCGCGAGGCCGAAACGATCCTCAAGAAGGCTCTCCTCGCTGCCGAAGCTCGGGAGGCTGCCAGGAAGGCCCGGGAGCTCACCCGTCGCAAGGGCTTCCTCGAGGGCTCCTCCCTCCCCGGGAAGCTCGCCGATTGCCAGGAGAAGGACCCCGCGAAGAGCGAGCTGTTCATCGTGGAGGGCCCCAGCGCTGGCGGATCGGCCAAAATGGCGCGGGATCGCGCCTTCCAGGCGATTCTCCCCCTCCGCGGCAAGATCCTGAACGTGGAAAAGGCCCGTCTGGACAAGGTGCTGAAGAGCGAGGAAATCGTCACCCTCATTTCCGCCATCGGCACAGGGATCGGGGAGGAGTTCGATCTGACGCGAACCCGCTACCACAAGATCATCCTGATGACCGACTCCGACGTGGACGGGTCCCACATCCGGACCCTCCTCCTGACCCTCCTCTTCCGGTACATGCACCCCCTCATCGAGGCGGGTTACGTCTACATCGCCCTGGCGCCTCTCTACCGTCTCAAGAAGGGGCGAACGGTGGAATACGCCTTCACGGAACGCCAGAAGGCGGGCGCCCTCAAGCGGATGGGCCGTGGCGTCACCGTGCAGCGGTTCAAGGGCCTCGGAGAAATGAACCCGCAGGAGCTCTGGGAGACGACCATGAACCCGGAGACGCGGTTGCTGAAACAGGTGACGATCGAAGACGCCGTCCGGGCGGACGAACTCTTCACGATTCTCATGGGGGATGCGGTGGCACCCCGCCGCGAATTCATCGAGGCCCACGCGCGCAAGGTTCTCAACTTGGACGTCTGAGGCCGTTCTCATGACTGCCGCCCAATCCTCCCTGAGCCTCCGCCCCATTGAGCAGGAAATGGAGCAGTCGTACATCGACTACGCCATGTCTGTCATCGTCGGCCGTGCGCTGCCCGACGTCCGAGACGGCCTGAAGCCCGTCCAGAGGCGCATCCTGTTCGCCATGGGACAGATGGGGCTCCGCTCCAGCCGACCGCACCGCAAGTCAGCCCGTGTCGTCGGAGAGGTCCTCGGCAGGCTCCACCCCCACGGCGAGGGGGCCGTCTACGACGCCCTGGTCCGGATGGCACAGGACTTCAGCCTCCGGTACCCCCTCATCGATGGCCAAGGCAACTTCGGCTCCACGGACGGGGATCCACCAGCTGCCATGCGCTATACCGAAATCCGCCTTGCCCCCGCGTCGGAGGAGCTCCTCCAGGACCTCGAGAAAGACACCGTGGACCTCCAGGACAACTTCGACGCGACCATGGAGGAGCCCGAGGTCCTTCCGGGAAAACTCCCCAACCTCCTGATCAACGGCGCCAGCGGCATCGCGGTGGGGATGTCCACGAACATCCCCCCCCATAACCTCGGGGAGGTGGTCGACGCCTTGGTTCTACTCATTGAGAACCCGAAAGCCACTCCCACCCAACTCGAGGCCATCGTTCAAGGTCCCGACTTCCCCACGGGGGGGATCATCAGCGGGTACGAGGGGATTCGGCAAGCCTACCGGACCGGGCGCGGTCACGTCCGAGTCCGGGGACGGGTAGAGGTCGAGGATCTCCCGCGGGACAAGAAGGCCCTGGTGATCACCGAGATTCCCTACCAGGTGAATAAGGCCAGCCTCGTGGAGACCATCGCCGCCCTCGTCCGGAAGAAGAAGGTCGAGGGCATCACCGACCTGCGCGACGAGAGCGACCGCCAGGGGGTGCGGGTCGTGGTCGAGCTCCGACGGGACGTCCACGAGCAGGTCATCCTCAACCAGCTCTACGCGCACACCCCCCTCCAGACCACGTTTGGCATCATCAACGTGGCCTTGGTGAACGGTCGCCCCCGACGCCTCACCCTCCGAAAGACCCTGCAGGAGTTCTTGGCCTTCCGGGAAGAGGTCGTCCGGCGCCGGACCCGTTTCGACCTTCGGAAGGCCGAGGCGCGTGTCCACATCGTGGAGGGACTCCTCACCGCCCTTCAGGCGGTGGATCGCGTTATCGCCCTGATTCGCGCCTCCGAGACCCAGCGGGACGCCCAACAGGCCCTCAAGACCAAGCTTAAGCTCACCCCCCGGCAGGCGAAGGCCGTCCTGGAGATGCGACTCCAGCGCCTCACGGCCCTCGAGGGGCGGACGCTGCAGGAAGAGCAGACGACCCTGACGGAACAGATCGACGCCCTGCGATTCATTCTCCGAAGCCGGAAGCGTCGCTTCGCCCTGATCAAAGAGGAACTCCTCGAGCTCAGGGAGAAGTACGGAGACGAACGCCGCACCGAGATCGAAGAGGCCGCCCCGGACCTCGAGATGGCCGATCTCATCCCCAACGAGCGGGCCGTCATCCTGGTCAGCAACACCGGGTACATCAAGCGCCAGGACCTCGAGGACTACCGACAACAGAAGCGCGGGGGGGTGGGCCTCGTCGGGATGGAGACGAAGGAGGAGGACTACGTCGTGGACCTCTT
>JBHHWA010000125.1:0-3656 GCA_046756285.1 Thermoplasmata archaeon | reverse complement strand
ACACGGAGAAAGACCTGTTGCTGCGGGCCATCAGTCGGGAGATGCGCATCGGGGTGAACGAAGGGGTGATGTTAGAAGCTCTCGCCGACGCCTCGGGGGCGGACCTCCCCGTCGTTCAACGGGCGAACATGTTCCTGGGTGACCTGGGTCGCACGGCTCACATCGCCCTCACAGAGGGGGCCGCGTCCCTCGCGTCCCAGCAACTGCGCCTCTTCACCCCGGTCAAACCCATGATGGCAGAGGTGGCGGACGATTTGGAGGAGGCGTTTCGCGAGCATGAGGCAGGTACCGCCTTGGAGTTCAAGCTAGACGGCGCGCGCATCCAGATTCACCGGAGCGGCGACGAGATCCGCATTTTCACGCGCCGGCTTACGGAGGTCACTGAGAGCCTCCCCGACGTTGTAATGGAGGCGCGGCGATTCCAGGGCGGAGACCTGCTCGTCGAAGGGGAGGTCGTGGCCCTGGGCGAAGGCGATCGGCCCCTGCCGTTCCAAGACCTCATGCGGCGTTTTCGGCGAATCCACGACGTAGAGGCCCTTGTGGAACGCATCCCCCTCCAGCTGTATCTCTTCGACGCGTTGCTCATGGAAGGGTCCCTCCTCATCGATCTGCCCTATGAGGAACGCTGGACGCGACTGGCGAGCGCCGTGCCCGCGGAGGTCCTCGTCCCGCGTCTGGTCCGTCCGACGTTGGAGCAGGGAGAGGCCTTCTTCGAGGAGGCCCTGGAAGCCGGCCATGAGGGATTGGTGGCCAAAGACCTCAGCAGTCCCTACACCCCAGGCAAACGGGGGAAGCGTTGGTTCAAGGTCAAGCCGGTAGACACCCTCGACGTCGCCATCCTTGCGGCGGAGTGGGGCCATGGCCGCCGCCAGGGATGGTTGAGCAACTATCACCTCGGGGTCCAGGATGAGGAAGGGGGCTTCGCGATGATTGGCAAGACCTTCAAGGGGTTGACGGACGAGGAGTTTCGGGAGATGACCCGCAGGCTTGTCGCGCTCAAAGTGCAGGAGAACCGCTACGTCGTGACCGTGGAGCCGCGCGTGGTGGTCGAGGTCGCCTTCAACGAGATTCAGCGAAGCCCACACTATAAATCGGGGTACGCCCTCCGTTTTGCTCGAGTCACCCGCATCCGAGACGACAAGGCCGGGGAGGAGGCCGATACCCTCCAGGGCCTCGAGGCACGCTACCAGAAGCAGTTTGAGCGAAAGGGCAAGTTGCGGGACGCGTAATCGAATCCGTCCACGCGGGGCGAACAGGGAAGATCGGATGGACCGGACACCAGAGACCCCCGCAAGAGGCCCGCCGGGCGGGACGACACAGGGCGTCCAGACGTTGTTGGGCGACCCGAAGCGGGCGATCATCCGTCTCGCCCTCCCCATGATCGCCGCCTTCTCCCTCCAGACGATCTACAACTTCGTCGACGCCATCTGGGTGGCTGGCCTCGGGCCCGACGCCCTCGCGGCCGTGGGTTTCTTCTTCCCCTTCTACTTCATCGCGTTGGCCATCGGCCTGGGCATCGGCACGGGCGGCGGGGCGGCGATCTCGAGGCGCATCGGGGCGCGAGACCGTGAGGGGGCCGGCCGGGTGGGATCGCACACCTTCGTGCTCATGCTGGTCTCCTCCGTCGCCCTTGCAGTCCCGCTCCTCGTCTTCGCGGAGCCCCTTTTCCAAGCCATCGGGGCCGGTGCGACGACCGGGCTCGTGGTGGCATACGGGCAGATCCTCTTCGCCGCCGCTCCCATCATCTTCTTTACCAGCGTCGGCAACGCCATCCTCCGGGCGGAGGGGGATGCGCGGCGGGCCATGTACGCCATGGCCTTCGGCGCGGTGTTGAACATCGTCCTGGATCCCATCTTCATATTCACCCTGGGTCTCGGCATCGCCGGCGCGGCTTGGGCGACCGTCGTCAGCCTGGGTGCCACCTCGATCATCATGGCCAACTGGCTCTTCCTCCGGAGGGACACCTACGTTCGCTTCGCCTTCCGCGGGTTTCGTTTCGAGGGGGCCATCCTTCGCGACATCCTCCGCGTGGGACTGCCCGCGTCGGTGATGTTCCTCACCTTTTCCTTCGCCATCCTCACGCTCAACCTGATCGTGGTGGCGGTCGACAGCACGGACGGGGTGGCCGTCATGACGGCCGGCTGGCGGGTGCTTACCCTCGCCCACCTGCCCGTCTTTGGACTCAGCACCGCCGTCGTGTCGGTGATCGGGGCGAGCTACGGGGCCCGCGCCTACGGGAAGCTGAAGACTGCGTACCTCTACGGCATCCGTGTGGGTTTGTACATTGAAATTCCCGCCGCGATTGCTATCTTCTTCCTCGCAGGACCCCTCGCGGCGCTCTTCACGTGGTCGGCGGCCTCGGTCGACATCACCCAGGACATCGTCCTCTTTCTCCTCATCACCGCTCCCTCGGTCCCCTTCATGGCCATCGCCGTCCCCACATCCACGATGTTCCAGGGAACCGGCCGGGGCTACAGCGCGCTCCTCGTGACCCTCATCCGGATGGTGATCCTGATGCCCGCACTCGCCTACCTGTTCGCGGCTCCCCTCGGCCTCGGGTTGACGGGGGTTTGGTGGGGCATCCTGGCGGCCACGTCAGTCGGAGCCGCCGTGGCCTTCATCTGGGGGCGGGCGTACGTCAACGGCCTCGTCGCCGCCGGGGTGCCTCGGCCCGAGGAGGGTCCGGCGGAGGCCTCGTAGTCGGCGAGGGGAAATCCTTTTACTCCGGCCCGCGTGAATTCAAGGGATTTCCATGGAGCCAAGAGCCATCTGGTCTGGGGCCATCCAGTTCGGCCTCGTGAACATTCCCGTCAAGCTCTACGTTGCTACGATGCGGAAGAACGTCTCCTTTCGCAGCCTCCACCCGAAGTGCGGCAAGCCCCTCAAGCGGCCCTACTTCTGTCCGACCGACGAGGAGCAGGTCGCGTTCAAGGAGGTCGTCAAGGGGTACGAGTACACGAAGGACAAGTATGTCCTCCTGACGAACGAGGATTTCGAGAAGGTGCCCCTGAAGAGCAGCAAGGCCCTGGAGGTCCTCGGGTTTGTGGAACGGGAGGAGGTGGACCCCATCCTTCAGGACTCGAGCTATTACCTCGGGGCCACCGAGCTCAGTGCGAAGCCCTTCGAGCTCTTCCGTCAGGCCTTGGACCTCACGAACCGCGTGGCCCTCGCCCAGGCGGCCATCTGGAAGAAGGAGCAAGTGGTCTCCCTGCGTCCCCGCGGCGAGGATCTGGTCCTGTCCACCTTATTCTACGAGGACGAGGTCCGCCCCGCCCCGCGCGTACCGCTCGAGGAGCCCGTGAAGATCTCTGACGCCGAGCTGAACCTCGCGTTGGACCTGATCAAGGCCCAGGCCATCCCTTATGACATGAGCCAGTATAGCGACCACTACCGGGAGGCCCTCCTGGAGGTGATCAAGGCGAAGGTCGAGGGGAAGGAGATCGAGGCGCCGGTAGTCGAGACACGGGAGACGCCCGAGGACTTGATGGCGGCCCTGAAGGCCAGCCTCCAGGCCGTCGAGAAGCCCACGTGACATGTCCCTCCCTCGCGGCCCCATCCAGCCCATGCTGGCGTACTCGCGCGACGACCCGTTCGACTCCGACGAGTACTCCTTCGAGGTCAAGTGGGACGGGACGCGGACCGTGGCCTGGGTGGGC
>JBHHWA010000124.1:0-3679 GCA_046756285.1 Thermoplasmata archaeon | reverse complement strand
ACGTTCTGGTACGCATCACGGGGGCCGGGGTGTGTCACACGGACCTGCACATCGTAGAGGGCGTGTGGCGTGAGAAGGTAGACGTCTCACTCCCTTACACCATAGGGCATGAGAACGCGGGAGTGATCGAAGAGGTCGGCGAGGGCGTGACGGCGTTCAAGGAAGGGGAGAATGCGATCCTGCACCCGGTCATCACGGACGGCCTCTGTAGAGCGTGCAGGATCGGCGAGGACATGCACTGCGAGAACTTGGTGTTTCCTGGCATCACCGCGGACGGCGGCTACGCGGAGTATCTCGTGACCTCCGAGAGGTCTCTGGTCGGGATCCAAGATCTCAGGCCAGAAGATGTTGCCCCCTTGGCCGATGCGGGGTTGACCGCCATTCGAGCGGTGAAGAAGACCGCGAGAATGACGACCTCGGGAAGCCACGTCGTGGCCCAGGGAATAGGGGGGCTCGGGCACATCGGCCTCCAGCTCCTTCGGTGCATGACGAATACGGAGGTCACCGCCGTGGACGTCGCGGAGGCGAAGTTACGCCTCGCCGAGAAGTTCGGCGCCCACCACGTCGTCGACGCCCGGAAGGATCCCGTGAAGCAGGTCATGGAGATCACCGGTGACGCGGGTGCGGACGTCGTCATCGACTTCGTGGGGAACGATGAGACGTTGGCCAACGGCATGAAGATGCTCCGAACGGGCGGGAGCGTGGTCGTCGTGGGCTACGGCGGATCGGTGGGCCCGAAGGCCATCGACGTGATCTTCGGGGAGCAGTCCATCATCGGGAGTCTCGTCGGGAACTGGGACGAACTGCGGGAGCTCATCGAACTCACGCGCCAAGGGAAGGTCAAGGTTCTCACCAAGGAGGTCAAGCTCGACGAGGTCAACGACGTCCTCGACCAGCTGAAAGAGGGAACGATCGAGGGCAGGGGCGTGCTGCTCCCGTAGGCAGTGTCTTGGAAGCTGGACGTCTCGGGGGGACCCGTCTAGGGACTCGGCCGCCCGCTCGGCCCCGGCCGCCTGCGTATCCTGGGCAGGAAGCCCGGCACCTTCCGCTCGTATTCCATGAAGGCTTCGCCATACTTCTCCAAGAGGTACGCCTCCTCCTTCTTCGCCTGCTTGTAGTATAGGAACACGAGGACCGGCCACATGATGGCCGTGGGGATCGTGGGCCACACGATGAAACTCCCGAGGGTGATCAGGATCAAGCCGAGATACTGAGGATGCCTCACCAACCTGTAGATGCGTCCGGTGACCAGGACCTCCTCCCTATGAAAGGAAATCGCGCTCCAGCCCTTGATCAGGAAGATCAGTCCGGCCACCACGATCGGCGACCCGATCACCTGGCCGAACGCGAACACGTACCCGACGAACAGGGGTTCAAAAAAGACGTTGCCGAGGCTCACAAAGAGGAAGACGGTCAAGGGGAAGCCGAACATCTCGGCAAACAAGGACACAAAGAAGCCCATGTAGGCTCCGTGAGATCTCCATGATCCCCTGACTCTCAACGGAACGAGGACCAGGAATAGCGAGACGAGCAAGATGTTCAGCGCCACGATGCCCCACATGTAGAGGTTACGTGGGTCCCAGATTTCAGCCGGTAGCCCTGCCAGCATGATTTGCCCCAGCGTAGCCGAAGCAAATCCGAGGTAGAGGTACACGGAAGCCAAGACTTGCTGAAACTGGATGAGGCCGACGATGATCAGAGCGACGATGGCCCCCAACGCGATGATGACCCTTCGTTCCGAGATCAGGTTATCCACTCTCCACCGGGATCAGCCTTGAGCGGAACGCCGCCGAGCTAGATGAACGCGTTGCCTACGGCTCCTCATACTCGAGGTAGAAGTCGGGGATCGGCGTCATCGTGTTCTCGAGGACCGCGGGGTACCGACGCCTCCGTTCCGGCCACCAGGCTACGATGAGCAGGATCGCGCCGATGGCGAGGATGGGCATCCCGATGAGGACGGCGTTTACAGCCGGTTGGTTCAGGGCCACGATGAACCACTGCGGCAAGCTGGCGATTACAGCACCCGTCACCGCGAAGAGCCACGCGATGTAGCCCAATGGGATGACACTCATCTCTCTATTTGCCACGCTATCCACCTCCCGCCAAACGCCGACCGTACCAGAACAGCACCGCGATGGCCACGAGCCCGATAAAGATTTGGGCAATCACGCCCGCCGTGGCCCAGGGCCACGTCTGCAAGAGTGGGAAATTGCCATCCGGGAACTCGGCTACGTCTCCCACGTTGATCCCGTCGAGGGGCTCGATGACAGCCCCCGTGGTCTCCGTGAAGACGCCGTAGAGCACAGGACCGTTCGGGGGAACGGGGTCCACCGTCGGGGCAGCGGGGATGTTCCCCACATCGCTTACGGACATCCCGACGTGAAAGTGCCGCGAGGTGGGCTGGATGGCTCGGATGACCATGGTTATGTTGTACTGGGTGCCAGATTCTAGCTTGAACGACCTTCCACCGAGCCACTCACCGTCAACCCAGCGCCCGAGGGTGGCAAAGTCAAGGCCCAGTCTCGTGGTCCACCACGGGTCTCCCCTGCGATCAAAATCGACGAAGACGAACACAAAGCTGAAGTTGATCGTCAGCAGATCCCCCGTGTCGAGCTGGAGGGTTGGTTGGGTATCGACATCGTCTGTGAAGTCAACGGGAGTCCCGCCGTTTACGGCAACGTCAGGAACCCCAATGTACTGGATGTTTTCGTATCCGATAACCCAGTCGACGAAATTCTCTTTCTCGTGGGCGTGCACCCCACCAGGGGCGGCGACCAGAAAGAGCAGGAACACGAGGAGACCGGCGGCGATCCCGGTCCTCAGACGGCTCGGGTTCATCCCCCTCCCCCCATCTCGCCTGCTTCCTCCGCGGCTTTCTGCCGCTCCAAGGCCGCATAGAACTTTTTCGTGTTGTTCATCCACCTCAGGAGGTAGAAGCCGATCGCAAAGAAGGCGATGACCCACACGGCGCTGCCCGCCACCGACGTCACGAAGTCGTCGTACCACACATCCGGGAAGGCCTGGAGCGGGATTAGGTCGAAGACGCTCATCCTGTTCACCCCGTGAAGCGCTTCGTCGTCACCGCCAATCCCCAGAAGATGGCCTTGAGGAAGATCCACGTGAAGGGGGCCCAGATCATCCCCATAACGGCCATGCTTCCCGCCGCAATGACCGCAGGATCAAAGAAGGAACGATAGGGTATCGGCCAAGTCCACATTTCGGAGATATAGTTTGGCAGAACGGCCTTGGGAATCACCATCCGGATTATTTCCCAGACGGGCATCGACTCCGATGTACTGGCGGCGAGGCCGGCGACGGCGGGTGTCGGGTACGTGGCCACCTGTAAGAGGAATTGCGTACCTAAGAAGAGGTACATGCTCGGCACCACGAGGAGACCGGCGATGGATGCGGAGACTAGGACGTACAGCCCCATGTGGTTCTTCAGGTTGAATACGATGAGGAGCACGTCGGCCGCCACAGCCGAGAGCGCGTAGGCCGGAAGCTGGACGTAGTTGAACGGATACGCGTTCATCCCTACGAAGAACAGCTGGACCATCAGGACCCGCTGTAGGAACCAGAACAGCCATACGAGGGTCGCGCCGAAGTAGATGTTGAAGAACCTGAAGAAGACAAAGGCGTAGACGGGGAAGTGGATGGCGACGGCCCATGTGTAGACGAA
>JBHHWA010000123.1:0-3682 GCA_046756285.1 Thermoplasmata archaeon | reverse complement strand
ACGGACCGGGAAAGCATGCGCGCTCCGATGGAGGGAATCGACGGGGTATTCCATCTCGCGGCCTGGTTCAAAGTGGGCGTTTGGGACCGGCGGCCGGCGGTGCCGGTCAACGTGCAGGGCACGCGGAACGTGCTGGAACTCATGAACGAGCTGGAGATTCCTCGCGGAGTCTACACCAGCTCCATGGCCGCCTTCGGCGACACCAAGGGGGAGATCGTCGACGAGTCGTACCGCCCCGAGGGTCGATTCCCGAGCGAGTACGACAGGACGAAGTGGATGGCCCAGTTCCAGGTGGCCGAGCCCATGATGAAGGCGGGGCTCCCTTTGATCGTCGTTCAACCCGGCCTCGTCTACGGCCCGGGGTTAACGGGCCCGCTCCGGGACCCCTTCGTCGATTATCTGCGGGGAGATCTCGGATTGCTGCCCAAGGGAAACGCCTACGGTTGGGGTCATGTCGACGACACTGTCCGGGGCCATCTCAAGGCCATGGAGCGAGGTCGGCCGGGGGAGAACTACATCCTCTCGGGTCCTCGCCACACGCTTGTCGAGGCCTTCCAAGTCGCCGAGCGGATCACCGGGATCCCCGCCCCCTCTCGACGGGTCTCCCCCGGTACCCTTCGGTTCATAGCCGGCCTCTCAAGCGTCTTTGGGCGCCTCCTCCGAGTCTCCGGGCGGTACCACCCAGAAACCTTGCGAACGGCCGCGGGGGTCACGTATCTCGGCGACAGCACGAAGGCGAAGCAAGAACTCGGCTTCGTGGCGCGCCCCCTTGAGGAGGGTCTGAGGGAGTGGCTCGAGTACGAGATGCGGCTGCTGGGTATGACTCCGCCCAACGAATGAGATCTGTGCCTCTGTTCCGCCGGCGTCTCGGAGACTTGGGCCAAATTCTGGGCAAGGGCCTTATGACTGGGCAATGTAGAAAAGTTGGATGGTCGCCCCTCGCATCAAGCTCCTCCTCGTTCTCGCAATCGTCGCAGTTCTAGCGGTTCCCGTGTGGATCCTCGCCTCCCCCCTGTTCTTAGCCACACAGGGGAACGAGGAGACCCCGACCGGCTTCTCCAGCGTGATCGCCACCGGGGCCTTCGTGGATGGGGAGCCCGGTCACACCAGCTCCGGAGAGGCTCGGCTGCTGCACGACGGATCGGGGTACGTGCTTCGCTTCGAGAACTTCTCGGTCACAAACGGTCCCGGACTCTACGTCTACCTGGCGAAGGGGCCACGGGTGGCCGATGGTGACCCGGAACTAGGGCCCTTGAAGGCGAGCCAGGGGTTCTCCAATTACGCCATCCCTGAAGGGGTCGATCCACGGACCTATGGCTATGTAGTAATCTGGTGCAAGCCGTTCCTCGTGCAATTCGGCTACGCGGCTCTCGCCTTCGCGTGAAGGGGTTACGTCCTCTGCGCAGTCCGGGCGCGCTACGGCATCTTTGCGAGGATCCGGTCCATATCTCCTGCGGTGTACGCACGAAGGGTCTCGGTCCGAATGTTTCCCTGGGAGCCCAG
Organism: Thermoplasmata archaeon; assembly: GCA_046756285.1. Taxonomy (GTDB): domain Archaea; phylum Thermoplasmatota; class Thermoplasmata; order RBG-16-68-12; family JAJISG01; genus JAJISK01. Next base: position 2,179 of record JBHHWA010000123.1, on the reverse strand, counting down.
GGTCAGGGACACGGCGGCCGCGGTCTCATCGTCCGGTGCCTCCGAGATCGCGACGGCGTCGAAGCGGCCCGAGGTCCAATGGAAGCTGAGGATCTCTATTCCCATCTGCTCAAAGACCGCCAATGCAGCCTGGTACCTCTTCGTCGTTTCCCTCACGTTCTGGATTCCCTTCTCGGTCCAATTCAAGAGTGTTACATACGTGGGCATGTGGTCTCACCTCCTCCCCTGCGGGTTCTGGGTATTTCGGGCGCCCCTCCTCGGCGCTCACCCGGGGGCCAGTCCTAGCTGGCTCAAGAACGCCAGGTTGTCGTAGTAATCGTGCTCCTCGGTGAGCTTGCCGCCCTCGATCTTGAAGACGAACGCGATCGGGAGCTCGACCCTCTTGTTGGTGGGCGGGACCTCCTGCCCAGTGGGACCAATGAACGCCCCCTCGTGCGTGCCCGTGAAGATACCTTCCAAGACCACCCAATCGCCCTGTCCGAAGACGCGCGTCGTCGCGATGTGTTGGTCGGGGAAGGCCCCCACGTTCGTCTCGAAACGTTCCCGATACGCGTCCAAGCCCTTGAGCGGCTCCTCTAAGTCCGGCGCGTAGTTCACGATGGACTCCGCCGTGTTGGCGAAGAACTGATCCCAGTCGTGGGCGTTGAACGCCTCCATGCCCGCTTTTACCAAATCAACGTTCTCGTTACCCATCTTTCTCCTCCCCCGCTGGGTGCCCGTCTCTGGGACGACCCCCCTGCGAGTGCCCCGACCACGGGCCAAAAGGTAATGAACGTTGCCCTCGAAATGGCGGCATCGGTCGTCGCTAGGTCACGATCACTTCGCCCTGCATCCAGGGGTGAGGAATGCAGAAGTACCGATACGTCCCCGGCTCCGTGAAGTTGTAACTGAACGTCCCTCCGGGACCCAAGTCACGCGAATCGAACAGCCCTGTCTCGCTCGTCACCGTGTGGATCAGGAGATCTTGATTGAACCACGTGACTTCGGTTCCTCTGGGGACCGTCAGCGTTGCCGGCATGTAGGCCTCCGGGGTCTGCTGGTTCGAAGCATCGGTGACGATGAGCACGTCGGCCGCCTCCCCGCCGCCCGCGAGGCCGCGAGCGATCAGGCCGCCCGCGATGTTCCCGACCAACACGCCCCCGACGGCAAAGCCCACGACCGCGACGGTCAGAAGTCCGCCCGCCGACCGGGGGGAGGCCAGATACGGCTTATTGGCAATGCCCGTCTTGACGTTGAGCCAGCTAAGAATGGCGAAGAGGACCAACAGGACGAGGATGGGAATTCCCGAGATGAAGACCCAAAACGTGGGATCCGCCGGGTTGGCTAGGGTCGCAGCAGAGAAGGGGACGATGAGGAGCAGGAAGACGAGAGTCAGAACAGTAGTGAGGATAAGGCTCCACGCCTTCCCCGTAAGGCTGACAACCCCGGCCACGACGAAGAGGACGGCGATGATGAGGAAGGGGAAGACAGTAGGGTCCGTCAGCGGGAGGATTCCTGCCGCAGCCATCTGAACGAGAAGGGCCAATACCGCTACGCCAACATAGAGGAGGCCGCCAAAGAGGACCCATAGAGCGAAGGGTTTCGATTCCACTTCAGCCCCCTCCGAAGCTGTGGAGGACCTCAGGCCGGGCGTCGGGAAACACCCTTGAGAAGGCGTGGAAGAACCGAGCGGCGTCCTCCTTCCCCTTGAGCGGCTCCTCCATGCCGGGCGCGAAGACTAGGACGAACTCGGCGTGCACGTCAATGAAGCCGTCCCAATCCTCTGGTAAGGCGCGGTTCCGCCCCTCGATGAGCCGAAGGTTCTCCTCCTCCGTCGTCAATTCACAACCTGCGTCCGTGACGCTACTCCTCCGGCTCGGTGATCTTGGTATCCCCAGCCTCACGCAGGAGAACCGACTCCCCGGGGTCCTCGGTGAAGAAAGCGCCGGCCTCCTCGGACAATCGTTGCCACGTCTCGTCCGTGTGCTCGCGCAAGGCGTCGAAGTCCCCGTAGGTTGCGCACTCCCACATCCAGGTTGTAGAGAAACGTCCGAATCCCAGGACGGTGAAGTACGTGCCCCGATAGGTCCAGCCCGGCGGCGCGCTCTTCTTGAGTAGGTCGTCGTTCTTCTGCACCCACTCTTGCCACGCGCGCGCCTTTCCTTCCTTGAGGTTTCCACTCTGAATCCAAAGCATGGTT
>JBHHWA010000122.1:0-3703 GCA_046756285.1 Thermoplasmata archaeon | reverse complement strand
TCCGCTGGCAGTTTCGTCGACTCCGCGAGGGGGACTACGTGCGCCTGGGGAAGCACCCCGTCATCTGGTGTCCCCGCGATGAGATTCCCATCGGCGACCACGACCGCTTCGAGGGGGAGGGAGAGGTCCCGCAGGAGTTCGTGCTCCTCAAGTTTCGCCTCATGCAGCGGTACCTCGTGGCCGCGACCCTGCGCCCCGAGACGATCTTCGGCACGACCAACGTATGGGTGGATCCCGAAGTTGAATACGTGGACACGCGGGTCGGCGACGAGCGATGGATTGTGAACGAGAGTGCCGTCGAGAAGCTGCGGGAGCAAGGGAAGGACGTGGAGGTTCTCGGGACCGTGGAGGGCCACCACCTGCTGGGTCAGAGCGCCGTCTCCCCCATGGTCGGCGACCCGATCCCGATCCTCCCGACGCGCTTCATCGACCAGACCATCGGGACGGGGATCGTGAGCAGCGTGCCGGCGGACGCGCCGGACGACTTGGTGGCCCTGCGGGAGCTCCAGGAGGACGACGAGGCCTTGCAGAAGTACCACATGGACGTGCCCTTCGTCCGCTCCTTGGAGCCCATCGCCATCATCGACCTGGAAGGGTTCGGTCCCATGCCCGCCGTGGAGGTCGTCGAGCGGATGGGGATCCAGCGGTCCGACGAAACGGACCGGCTTCAGCGGGCGAAGGAGGAGGTGTACCGGACCGAGTACTACAACGGCATCATGAACGCCCGCGCCGGGGCCTTCGCGGGGCTCAAGGTGGAAGAGGCCAAGGAGAAGGTGAAGGCCCAGATGCTGGCCGACGGGGATGCGGATCTCCTCTTCGAGCCGAGCGGGCCCGTCGTGTGCCGCTGCCTGACCCCGGCCGTCGTGAAGGTCGTGGAGGACCAGTGGTTCCTGGCCTACGGCGAACCCGCTTGGAAAGCTCGGGTGCACGAGCTCCTGGAGACCTTGACCCTCTACCCCGAGGCCATCCGGAAGCAGTTCCATCACGTCATCGATTGGCTTCGAGACTGGGCCTGCACGCACCATCAGGGCCTCGGGACACGGCTTCCATGGGACGAGAGCTGGGTGATCGAGTCCCTCTCCGACTCCACGATTTACATGGCCTACTATACGGTCGCACACATCCTCCAGAACGGGCAGGTCGATCCTAACCGCCTGGGGGACGCGCTCTTTGACTACGTCTTCCTCGGCCAAGGGAATCCGAAGGAGGTCGCCGAGGACACGCAGGTTTCCCCGGACCTGGTGACCGCGATGCGGCGGGAGTTTGAGTACTGGTATCCCTTTGACCTCCGTACCTCGGGGAAGGACCTGGTGCCCAACCACTTCGCGTTCCTCCTGTTCAATCACGTGGCCATCTTCCCCCCGGACCTCTGGCCCCGCGCGCTGGGGGTCAACGGCTGGATTTCCGTCCCCGGCCGCCGCATGTCGAAGTCAAGGGCGGGCGCCCTCTTCCTGCGAGACGCGATGCAAGAGTGGGGCGCGGACGCGACCCGGATGGCCCTGGCCCAGGGCGGGGAGGGGCTGGACGACGCCAGCTTCGACCCGGAGTTCGCGGAAGCAGTGGGGAGGCGTCTGGCGGCTTTGCACACCGCGGCCGCCACGAAGCCCCCGACGACGGAAGAGGTCCGCCCCGTGGACCGTTGGTTCCGATCCATTCTCCATCGGGCCATTCGGGGGACAACGGAGGCCATGGAGAGCCTCAGCCATCGCACGGCGTTGAAGCACGCGTACTTCGACCTTCAGCGGGAGTGGAGCTGGTACCTCCGCCGCGTCGGCGGCGTGCCCAACAAGGCCCTGTGGGAGGAGTTCCAGGACGCCCAGAGCAAGCTCCTCGCGCCCTATGCCCCCCACGTCGCGGAGGAAATCTGGCAGGCCCTGGGCAAGGAAGAACTCATCCTAAACGCCCCGTACCCCGAGGCGTCCGAGGAGGCCGTCGATTCCAAGGCGGAGGCCATGGAGGAGTACCTGAAGGACGTCTTGGACGACGTGCGACAGATCCTCAAGGCCACGCGCATCGCCGCCAAGCGGGTCGTCTTCTACACCGCCCCCCCCTGGAAACGGACGGTCTATGAGACGGCCGCCCGGCTCTATGCGGAGGGAAAGCTCGACGCGGGAACCCTCATCGAGGAAGCGCGGAAGGAGCCGGAGGTGGACGATCACGGTGCTGCGCTTCCGTACTTCGCCAAGCGCCTTATTGCGGACAAGGAGAAGCGAGGTCCAGAGCGGCTGGAGTCTTCCACTTGGACCATGGACGAGACCTCCTTCCTCCGGCAGGCCGTTCCGTTCGCCCAGACCGAGCTTCGCGCAGACATCGCGGTCTTCCAGGAGGGGGATCCGGACATCGAGGACCCCCTCTCCAAGGCCAGTCAGGCGGCCCCTTGGAGACCGGCCATCTACGTGGAGTAGTCGGGATGGCGGAGGCGGAGGGCGGACACAAGGGGCGGAGGCGACCTGTCTCATCCGCCGGAAAACGCGTGATGCTCCTTTCAGCCGTCGCCTCGATTGGCCTGGGCCTTGTCCTGGGCTTCGTCTTCCTACCGAAGCTGTTCCTATTCGAAGCCCAACCCAGTGACCCGTTCTACACATTGGCTGGGGAGACGGTCCGGAACGAGACCACCGCGACGATCGAGACGGCTTCCTCCCCCCTACCTTTCGGAGAATTCGGGGTCCGCCTCCTGAATGGAACACTCCGATACGAAGGACCGCTCGATCCCTCGATTCCCGTCGGACCCGTCTCGTATACCGACGGCAACGCCGACGGCATCCTGAACGTCGGTGATTCGTTCTTGGTCCAGGTCGAAACGGGCCGCAATTACGTGCTCCTCATCACCCTGTTGAAGGATCCGGGACCCGGAGGGGTCGGGTTCTACCAATGGGACACCTAGGCCGCGGGCGGGGAACTCCTCCACTCGTTGTACTTGGAAATCTCCCGGAGGTAGAAGTGACGCCGCTTGCTGCGTCTCCAGGAGGTCAGCAGCATGGCCGCGGGTGGGGAGAGACCTACCATGAGGATCAGGGCCACCTGGGCGAGTCCGATGGGACTTCCGAGGGCGTCCAGGAGGAAGAAGACGCCCGGGAGGAGGACGACAGGGGCGAAGAAGGCCAGGACGATGACCCAGAAGGGCAGGAGGGGCCGGGCCGCTTCTCGCTTCATGGCATTGATCTCCTCCGCCTCGTAAGGGTGCACGTCGGTGACCCATCGCTTGCCCAGCCTCTGGAAGACCTCCCGAAGCTCCCCGACCACCATCGCGTAGCCCTTGTCCTCGCCCCGGGCGAACTCCGGGGTCCCAGGGGTGAACTTCAAGGTGACCTCGCGTCCGTCGTTTAGTTCGAGGGCCAATCCCAGGTGCTCTACGGTCCCCACGGAGGCGGCGAAGGGGGAGAGAACCGCGCCGGAGACGTAGTAGAGGCGCGGGTAGAGGTTCACGATCTCTCGGTAACGATAGGCCCGGCGGGCCCTGCCAATGCGACGCCAGAGAACGAGGGGGATTTCCAACCCCTCCTCATAGAGGCGGAGAGGACTCTGGCGGGCGAGGACGATGGCGCCGGCGACGAGGAGCGGCGGCGCGATCCACAACCACCAAAGCTCCAGGGGGAGACCGTTGAGGCTCGCGATGGGAATGCCAATTGCCGTCACGAGGATCGTTAGGATGAGGAGGGCAATAAGCAGAGGGCTCGCCGGGAGGGGCCGGTACTCGAGGCGA
>JBHHWA010000121.1:0-3752 GCA_046756285.1 Thermoplasmata archaeon | reverse complement strand
GCCATCAGGGCCATCTTCCGGCCCCGGTACTGCCAGATCTGCTCCCGCCGTTTCAGGACCTTCTTGAGCTCGTCCCGCAGCAAGGCCGCTTTGGCGGAGTTGGGATCCTCCGCGGTCTCCAGGGCGAGGTCGCTTTCGAGTCCCTCCACGTACGCCTGCACGCGTTCCCAGAAGTCGGGCTCCAGGGTCGTGAGCCCCTTGCGCCGACTCTCCTCGCGGTAGACCTGGAGGACCCTCTCGAGGCCGATCTCGTCCCCCGCCACGTCGGAACAACCGACGGACCTTATTTGAGGGTGATGATGAGAGGTGAAGGTTAAGCCCGTGCGGGAGATGAAGCGGGTGCGGCGGGACGCCTCGCTTCGCCCCTTGTAGCCCATGAACCTCGAAGAACGGGACCGCCAGATCCTAGAGACTCTGGATGAGCTTCGTGAACTAAGCCTCCAGATACCGGTTGTCGTCGAAGGGAAGAAGGATGGGGAGGCGCTGCGGAAGTTGGGGGTTCAGGGAACGCTCGTTCGCCTTCACGCGGGAACTACCGTCTTCCACCTCTGTGAAGCGCTGGCCGAGGAGCACGACGAGGCGATCATCTTGACGGATTGGGACCGTCGCGGCGGGCAGCTCTCGCGCCTCCTTCGGGAAGGGCTCGCGGCCAACGATGTCCGGGCGAACACGGAGATTCGGGCGCGACTGGCGCGTCTCTGCAAGAAGGAAATCAAGGACGTGGAGGGCCTCGGCCGCCTCGTTCGTCGGATTCGAGACGCGCATTAGGCCAAGCGGTCTCGCAGCTGAGGTTTTCGTTCCAGACGGGATGCTGTCGCAGCCGAAGAGCTAGGATGAAAGGGAAAGACCTCCCCCTCACCCCTTCCGCGTTGACACAGCGAACAACACGATTCCGGCCATGACGAGGAAGTAGGCGGAGACCACAGCCAAGAGACCCCAGGGGTCAAGGTCAGAGCCCGAAAAGTACTGGCTTGGCCATCGCAAACTCCCTAAGAGAAAGGCGAGGGAGCCGATGAGCACGCCGGCGACTATTGCGGCAATTCCTGCCCGCCCGATCCGCCCTGCCATAAGACTCCTCTGCGACCCGTATGCGACGTGGAGATTACCCCAACCATGATAAACGTTCTCGATCGGCGTGCCAGGAGAAGTCATTTGTACGTCCATGCCTGTCCCGCGTCCACGGGGTCAATGGGGGGGAGCGTTCTGATCTGGGGTGGTGACGCATTGGGAGCGGCGAGTAAGTCCGGCGTTCCGCGTTCGGATAGGTGAAGACCGTGGAGGTAGAGGAAATGGCGATGGAGGAGATGGAGGAGAATACCGCCCCGCCCCCAAGGCAGGTCCCACAGGCCGGTCGGCAGCCGAACCGTGTTCAAGTCATCCTCGCTGCCTGCGGTATCGCTGGTCCGGTCTTGTACGCGAGCGTGGTGATCGTTCTCGGCTTCCTTCGACCGGGTTACGACCATCTCACGCAGGTCATCAGCGAGCTCGGAGAAGTGGGCGCTCCCAACGCAATCGTGATGAACATCTTTGGTTTCGTCCTGCCCAGCCTCCTGATCTTCGCCTTCGCCATAGGACTATATCGAGGCATACGCGATGGACGGGCGCCGATCGTCGCTTCAGCCTTGCTAGCCGTCGGGGCACTCGGGTTTGTGGGAGCCGCGCTCTTTCCTTGCAGCCCAGGCTGCGACCCTGGAACTTCCGCGAGCCACTTTATGGGGGGCGCAATAGGCGTTGGCCTCTTGCTTGCCCCTTTCGCCTTTTGGTTAACCCTAAGAAAGGACAGCCGATGGCAGGGCTACGACACCTATTCCTTGGTGACCGGTGTCCTGGTGCTTGCTCTGTTCACCGTGGGGTTCTCTGGGATGACCCGACCGTGGGACGGGCTGGGACAGAGAGTCTGGACGGGAATCTTGTTTCTGTGGATCGTGGTCATGGCCGTTCATCTCTTGCGCTTGTCCCTCTGGCCGAAGGCCGAGGACGTACCGGGGAGATGACACGGACTCCGTCGGTGCCGATTGAAATCGGTCGACGGAGGTTGAAGGATCGATCGGAATGAGAACGCGGATTGTGATCCTCATTGCCCCGTTGGTCGTCCTCGCAGTCGCCGGGGGGGAGCTGCCCTGTGGTAGTAATTAGACAGCCTGCCCGGAGGCAGCAGCAATCGACACCGGCCGTCCTCCCCTCTCAAGTGCAAGCCTAATCAGATCCTCGAACGCCAGGTTGCAGTTGTCCCCAGTCTTGGCGCTAGTGAGGTAGAAAGGGACGTCGTAGGCCTCGCCCAACGTCGCCAGGTCTTCTTCGAGGACCTCGCCTTGATCCTGAAGGTCTGACTTGTTCGCCAAGATGATGACGGACGGAGACTCGGCGGTCTCGAAGACCCCCTTGAGCCAGCCATGAAGAGCCTCCAGGCTCTCCTTCCGCGTGATGTCCAACACCGCGAAGATGCCACTGGCATTGTAGAAGTAGGCATCCTGAAGAAGGTCCATGAATCCCCGCTGACCCATGATGTCCCAGAGGAGGACGTCCACCACCGTCGGTCGCCCCTCGGGGCCTTCTACCTCCACCGTCTTCTTGCTCAAGAGGGTCCCCAGCGTCCTGATGTACTCCCCTTCGAAGACGTCATCCACAAAGCGGCGGATCAGGCTCGTTTTTCCCACCGCTTCCTCCCCGACAGCACAGATCTTCATTTTTGCTCGAGCCTTGGAGGAGGCTTCGGACATGTTACCTTCTGTCATGGAGTTGGCGTATAAACCCGCCGCCTGGATTATCGATTCGCAGAATGACCTTTCTCCGATAACCGCGAATGACAAGTCATACCATCGCATGCCGGACCTAGGGCGCCAAGGAGTGGCGCGTCTAGATACCCAAGGCCCGCCCAGCGGGGGGAGGTGAATCGAATGAGTGTAGAGGAGAACCTGCGAAAGGGCGAAGCCGTCGTGGAGGCGTACAACGCCAAGGACTTGGACGGCTTGGCAAAGTCTGCCGCGGAGTCCTACTTGGGCTACGCCCCAGACCAGCTCGAGCCACGCAAGGGGCGTGAGGGGCTGCGTGAGTGGTTCCAGGGGGTATTCACCGCGTTTCCCGATGGGCGCTGGGAAGTTGTTCGGAGCTTCGGCCAAGGCGACCTGACCTGTGCGGAAATTACCGCCACGGGGACCCACACAGGACCCCTTCCCGGCCCGGGAGGCGAGATGATTCCGGCGACGAACAAGTCGGTCCGAGCCGACTTCGTCCTCGTGACCAAGTGGGAAGGTGGTGAAGCTACGGAAACCCGCGCGTACTACGACCAGCTCGGGTACTTGGCCCAACTCGGCCTCACGCCGTAGAAACTGTCGGTTGCCGCTTTCCTTTGTCAGCCCGCGCCCTGTCGTAATCTGAGGATTCGTCGCCCAAGTGGTCGAATCCCACTTCATCCCCAGCCTTCAGGCTGATCCTCGCAGGGAGCTGTGCCTACGTGGTTCCTGGAGGAAGAGAACCGCAGAAGCAATTGAATGAAGGATTAGCACAAGATATCAGCACCACTCGTCTTGACTCCGCTTGAAATTCACGCGCCGCCCGACCAGAACCGGAGTGAGGCCGATGAGTTTCGGGACGGGGGGCGTTAGCGTGCCTCTGGAGCGGCCAGCAGGCCCCCTATACGAACAATTGATGGGACAATCTACTTGCCGAGAGTCATTCCGGAAAATATAAATACGCGCGAGCCGAGTCATTCCTGCACAGGGCATCACCCCTCAATATCACCCTATCCCCCT
>JBHHWA010000120.1:0-3782 GCA_046756285.1 Thermoplasmata archaeon | reverse complement strand
CGGACCGAAGAAGGCCTTGAAGTTGATCCGGGAGCACGGCGACCTCGAGGCGGCCCTCGCGGCAACGGACCTGGACATCGAAGGGCACGAAGAGGTGCGCCAGATCTTCCTGGAACCCGACGTCACCGATGCGTACGACCTCTCGTGGGAGGACCCAGACGGTCCGGCCATCCTGGAGTTACTCTGCCGGGGTTTCGACTTCTCCGAAGAGCGGGTTCGGACGGCGATCCAGAAGCTCGAGGAGGGCGCTGCGTCACGGGGACAGAGTCGGCTGGATCGGTGGAGCTAGAACCCGTCCGACAAAGCTAAGTAGGGAAACGAGGGCATGGGCCCGCGATGGTCGCCCCCGAGATTGTCCTCGTGACGGTCCTTCTCACCACGGCGCTCTCCGCCCTGGCCTACTACCGGGGCGTCCTGACCTGGGACGGTTCGGTGGCCGCCTTCGCCGTGGGTCTCCTCATCGGCATCTTCGGCGACATCCTCTGGCTGTTCCTGCTCCTGCTCTTCCTCCTCACGAGTTTCGTCGCTACGCGATACAAGTTTGAGGTGAAGAAGGGGCTCGGGACCCAGGAGGGCGTTCGTGGGGAGCGACGGTGGGGAAACGTCCTGGCCAACGGTCTCATGCCGACGGCCATCGCCGTCCTGAGCGCGGCAGGTCTCATCCCCAAAGACCTCGCCGGCCTCCTCTTCGTGTCCTCCATTGCCGTGGCGGCCTCCGACACCCTCGCCAGCGAGCTCGGCGTCCTCTCCCCCAGGACCTACCGCATCACGACCCTGGAGCGGGTGCCCCCCGGGACAAACGGCGGCGTCTCCTACCTCGGACAAGGGGCCGCGCTCCTGGCGGCCCTCTACACGGCGCTGATGGCCTGGATTTTCCTCACCCTCATTCCCCTCGGCCTGAACCAGGATCCGACCTTCCCCATCGCGCCCGCCGTCCTCTTGATTCCCATCTCCGTGGGCTTCCTGGGCTGCCAGGTCGACAGCGTTGCGGGGGCGACCCTGGAGGAGAAGGGGCTCATTTCGAAGAAGACAGTCAACCTGATCGCCACGAGCTTCGGGGCGGTCCTGGCCCTCGCCTTGTACATGTGGTTCTTCGTGCCGGGTTGAGGCGACTACGTCGAGGCCTTGATCTCTCCCAGCATCTCCATGACCTGCTCCGAGAGACGTTGGGCGTCCTCAACCGTCTTCGCCTCGGAGAACACGCGGATGATGGCCTCGGTCCCCGAGGGCCGTGCAAGGACCCAGCCCTCATCGAAGAAGATCTTCAGCCCGTCCGTCCGATCCAGACGGTGCTCGGCGACGCGGGTGGCGAGGGCCTCCATGACCCGCGTCCTCGCCTCTGGGGGGCACTCCAGGCGCGCCTTGACGAGACGATAGGTGGGAATCCGCCCGAGACGGTCTGAGAGGTCTCCCTTCCCCCCGGCCAGAATCTCCAGCATCGTGGCCAGGCCGAGGGCCCCGTCGCGGGTGTATTGATGGGTGGGGAAGATGAGTCCTCCGTTCTCCTCCCCCCCGAAGGTGGCCTGGATCTCGTACATCTTCCGCGCAACAAGAGGGGCCCCCACGGGCGTGTAGGTCACCTCGCCGCCGGCCGCCCGGACCACCTCCTCGACGCAACTCGAAGAGCTGACGGGCGTCACGACCGTGCCCCCGCCTGCCTTGGCCACCACGTGTCCCGCCACGAGAGCGAGGGAGCGGTCGCCGTCCACGTACCCGCCCTTCTCGTCCACAAAGACGACCCGGTCCGCGTCCCCGTCGTGGGCCGCTCCCAGGTGCGCCCCCGTCTCCGCGACCAACGCCGTGAGCTCCTCCAGATGCTCGGGGCGTGGCTCGGGTGGGTGGCCGGGGAAGGTGCCGTCGGGCTGGGCGTTGAGGGTCAGGACCTGGCAGCCGAGGGCCTTGAGCAGGTAGGGCGAGGTGAAGGCGGAGGCCCCGTTGGCGCAGTCCAACACAACCTGGAAGCCGCGTTTCCGAATGGCCTCGCGGTCCACCTGATCGAGAATGGCCTCGCAATATCGGCCGTTGGTCCCCTCCACGGGGAGCACCTGCCCCACCCCATCCCAGGAGGAAGGAGCGAACGCGCCCTCAGTGTAGATGCGTTCAATCTCCGCCTCGGTCTCGCGGGGCGTCTCCATGCCCTCCGCGTCGAGGACCTTGATCCCGTTGTACTCCGGGGGATTGTGGGAGGCGGTGACGATGACCCCACCGACGAGGTCGTGCTCTTTGACGTGCAGCTGGACGGCGGGGGAAGGGGCCCCGCCGAGGTCGGAGACCCGGCAACCGGCCGCGGTGAGTCCGGCGAGAACGGCCGCCTTGAGCATGGGGCCCGAGGTCCGGGTGTCGTTCCCGACGGCCACCGACCCGCCTTCCCACAGGGTGCCTGCTGCCTGCGCCACGCCTTGGGCCAGTGCCGGCGTCATCTCCGTTCCGACGACCCCGCGAATCCCGTTCGTCCCAAAGAGCCGCGTCACGCCTCCACCTGCTCGGCCACCCGTTGTGATCCCGCCTTCACCGTGACGCCATCCCTGACGATGCAACCCCGCACCAACGCGTCGCTTCCGATGGTCACCCCCGCCCCAATCAGGCTGTCCATGATGGCGGCTCCCGCCTCCACGATCACCCCGTCCAAGAGGACGGTCCGGGCCAGGTGGGCTTCGGAGATTCGACAGCCTTCGCCCAGCGAGACGTAGGGACCCACACTCCCACCGGCGATGACCGCCGAGGGCGGAATGGCGTTGGGCGGGACCACCTCTGCCTCGATGTCCTCCCCGTTTCCCTCCGTGCTGGCCCGCTGATCCAAGAGAATCCGGGTGGCCCCTAGGTACTGTTCCAGGGTGCCCGCGTCCGACCAGTATCCCTCGAAGGACAGTCCGTAAAGCCCCCGCGAGAGGGCCACAGGGAAGGCCTCCCGCTCCAACGAGACGGGATGGCCCTCTGGAATCACGTCGAGGATACCCTCCTCAAACACGTAGGCTCCCGCGTTGATCCAGTGCGAGAACACCTCCTCGGGGGACGGCTTCTCCAGGAACCTCTGAATCCGTCCGTCTTCGTCCACGTCAACGATGCCGTAGGCCTCCGGATTCGTCACCTCCCATAACGCGATCGTCCCGATGCCTCCCTGCGCCTCGTGATGTGCCACGAGCTCGGCCAGGTCCAACGAGCTGAGGACGTCCCCATTCAGGGCCACGAAGGTTCCATGGAGGGTCCCGCGCAGGTTCCGTAGGGCGCCGCCGGTTCCCAGGGGTTCCGCCTCCTCCACGAGGATGACCTTCCGGCCCTCCGTCCGCGCGGAGAAGAACGCCTCCAAGGCCTCAATCATGTAGCTCGCGGCGATGAAGACCTCGTCCACCGCCGACGGTAGGGCGTCCAGGACGTGGAGGATCATCGGGCGGTTCAGCAGCGGGACGAGGGCCTTGGGCCGCGTGTAGGTAATGGGGCGGAGGCGCGTCCCGAGTCCCCCCACAAGGATGACTGCCTGCATCACGCACGCCTCCCGCGGGAGGGGGAGTGGCCCAGGTCCATCATTGGGGGGCGATGGTAACCACGTTGTTCCCGCGGAGGACCACGGTTCCGACGCGACGAACCTGTTCCCCCTGGGTCTCCTCCGTGTCTTCCAAGACCATGTTCATGTAATCGTCGTATCCGATGAGGGTGCCGACGAGGACCCGATTGTCCTTCAAGATGAGAGAGATCTTCTTGTTGAGGGACCTCTCTAGGATCTGAAGGGGCTGGACCATGAAGACCGCCCCGCGAACTTCCCCTCTCGCCTTAAAGGTTTCTTA
>JBHHWA010000119.1:0-3846 GCA_046756285.1 Thermoplasmata archaeon | reverse complement strand
TCGCTTCCGCTCCCAGCGTCGTCTCGCTCCAGGTTCTCCTCCTCCTCGCCATCGCCGGCGGGTTGAGCTCCGCAGGCGCCTCGGCCGTGAACCACTATTTGGACGCGGACATAGATGCCCTGATGGCTCGAACGCGGGGACGACCCCTCCCTTCCGGTACGATCCGGCCTCCGGAGAAGGCCCTCGCCTTCGGGCTGGGGCTGCTTTCGCTCGGCGTCTCGATCAGCTATCTGCTCATCAACCCGCAGACGGCCTTCTTCATCCTGCTGGGTGCCTTCGTTTACATCGTTGTCTATACGTTGGCTCTCAAACGGCGGCATCCCAGCAACATCGTCATCGGTGGGTTCGCCGGATCGGCCCCGGCCCTGGCGGGATCCACCGCTGCGGTTGGAACGGTCACGCTCCCTGCACTCCTCATCGCCATCCTCATCTTCCTCTGGACCCCCGGCCATTTCTGGGCGTTAGCCCTCGGAAACCGGGAGGACTATGAACGGGCTAAGGTCCCGATGCTCCCCGCCGTGACCGGAGCGCGTGAGTCGGCCTTCGCCATCATCATCTCGACCGCGATCGTGGTCGGCTTTGTGGCGACGTTCACCTGGTTCGGCGGTGTTGCCTGGCCCTTCCTCGTTCCCGCCCTCCTGGCAGGGGGATACCTCCTCTACACATCCCTTCGCATCTGGAGCGAACCAAAGGCCGCCTGGACCTCCTTCAAGTTCTCGGGGGTCTTCCTCCTCATCACCCTGTTGGCCGTGGCGGCGGGCCGTCTCCTGGCGTGACGACGGGCCCCTCACTCGACGAGGATCGTGTCCACTTCTTCCCGGGCGGCCATGAGTTCCCGCATGTCTCGCAGGATGTCCCGCTGCTCCTTCGCGTAGTAGACCGAGGAGTGCTCCTGGACCAGGTGGTGGAGGAGCATCTTCACCTGGCGGAAGGGCGTCACCCCGTGGAGCTTGGCGTAGCTCGTAGCTCGGGCCACCCGAACTCCCCGCGTCCCTCCGGCGAACATCGCGCCGCCGACGTTCCCCTGGGCGTTCTGAGCCCCCGCGCCCCCGCCTGCGAAGGCCTCCTCGGCCCCCGTCCCCAGACCGGAGGCCGTGACGGGGATGATGTGGCCGTAGCGGAAGATGCGTCCCAGAATCCCCTGTTTCGTCTCGAGGTCCGTGACGTTCTCGAAGAGGATGCTCCGCTCGCTCTTCGTGAGGATGCCGGCCCGGAGGATCAGCCGGAGGTCCGTGACCACGTAGGTGTGGGTGCGCCGGTAGAGGTCCACGATGGCCATTCCCACCAGGGCCATGACGACGGAGTAGAGGGGGAGGAAGAAGGGATTGGCACCGACTTCGGGCGCTTGGAGGGTAATGTAGAGCGCAAAGGCGATGAGGGCGACGTACGTCGCGAAGACGGACCAGCGGATCGTGAGGACGGAGACCGCGATGCCAAACACGGAGAGGGCGACGGTCCAGATCACGAATCGAACGGCGACGATCCCCGGCATGTACCCGAGGAAATCCTCGAAGGAGACCCAACCGGTGACGGCATTGAAGAGGAAGCCGATGCCGAGCGCGAGCGCGAGGAGGAAGAGGAAGGGGGAATGAAAACTCAGGAAGGAGAGGGGGTGAGGCTGGAGCTCCGCCCGGATCTCCTCGTTCCGGAGGAGGTCGTACTTCGGCTTCCACGGACCGGGGATCCGCCTAAGGGCGACCCTCAGTCGTCTTGCGAAACGCGAGCGCACCCCAAACCCTTCGGACGGCGCGGATGCCCCTCGTCGGTTAAAAAGATTTCCTCGAGCCTGCAGACCGAGGCGAAATCAGCCTTGGGCCCATCCGAGGGACGCCCTCTCGGGTGCCTGAATCCATCGGCCCCACCGATGGCGCTGGACTGTTGACACGACACCCGGGTGAGTCAGGATCGTCGACACGACGATAGCCACCACCCCGGCGAGGAAGATGAGAAGGAAGACCAAGGAGAGGAAGCTCCCAAACCTGGGGGCTAGCATCAACCCTAGGAGGGTGGGGATTAGGGAGATGGCGGTCGCCGCGATCCAAAGCCGAGTCGCCAATCGACGCTGATCGACCGTCATCTGCCAGGGCGGGTAAGGGAGCCGGCGTGCAATATCGAGGACGAACGACCGGATCGCAGGATCAGCGGCAGAGGAGGGGACAATCCGCAAGGACGAAGCCGGCCGACGCTCGTTGTCCCAGAATTTGAGCCCCTCCTCCCGGATCCGAATGGTTAGGGCAAGCGGGTGGGTGACGGTGAAGATCTTGGCCTCCCGGTTCAAAGAAATAGTTCTGACCAACCGATAGGTGCCATCGAGATGATCGAGGGCCGCAACGACGACTTGCTGCAGTAAATCCAACGGAATGGTGACGCCGCCCTTCCAACTCCTTGGTATGATGTCGCCCTCCACTAGGTGACGGGTTCAGGCCTTTAACCCATCACCCCAGACCTGTCTCTTCACCCTCCGAAAGCCCATTCCCTCGGTGAGTCGAAGGGAGGGGAGGTTGTCCTCAAAGACCTCCGCCGCCGCCATCTTACCCTTGGCAAAGACCTTCTCCGCGGTGGCGGTCGTCACCGTCTTCGCGTACCCCTGCCCTCGGTGTGCCTCTCTCACGTGGAGAAAGCCCAGCATCACGACCCGGTCGGTCTCGAAGTGGGTCATGTCCCACGCGACCAGCTCGCCGTCGACTTCGATGCCGGACGTGATGCCTTCCTCGATGCGGCGGCGCACGTACGAAGATGCGTCTCGTTCCGGGGACCACAAGGCCGCGATCATGGGTGCCTCTGAGGCCTCGAGAGGCCGGGTCTCCGCCTCCCGTGAAGGGCGAAGATCTTCGGGTCCCAATTGGTAAACCCAGACGGGGGTTCGGAAGGTCGCCTTTATGGCCTTCTCGAAGTACGGGACAAGCTCGACGTCCAAGGAGGTGAGGCGGTATGCCCCGCTGGGCAGGACCTCCAGAAGGTCTGCCAAGGCAAGGGGCGGCTCCGCCGCGGCAACCAGCCTCTCTGTTTCGGGACGAACCCCTAGCATGGCGCGCGGCCGCTTGTCCTCGTCGATCCAGATTTTTGTTTCATCCGGCGGGAAGGAGAAGAGGTGGATGGCGTGGGCGAATCGAACCGGCTGGCGTTCGAGCCAGGAGCGTAGCCGGCGAAGGCCGTCATCGGTGGGTTCCACGGCGGACCTAGACGCCGGCCCTATAAAGGACGTGATTCCGTTATGCCCAATTGGGCATAATCATGCCTGGACCTAGATCCCTAGCTTCTCCCGGTACGCCTTGATGTCCAGCAGGCCGTGGCCGCTGATGTTGAAGACGATGACCTTCTCCTCGCCCGTCTCCTTGGAGGCCAGGGCCTCGTCGATGGCACCAGCGACGCTATAGGCCGACTCAGGGGCAGGGAGAAACCCCTCCGCTCCGATGAAGGTCTGCGCCCGCTGGAACACGTGCTTCTCGTCGGCCGGATAGGCCAGGGTGTCGATGAGGCCTTTGCTGCGCAGGAGGCTGAGGATCGGGGCGGCCCCATGGTACCGCAGCCCGTCGCCCATGATGGGCTTCATCTCCGCCTGGTGGCCGAGGGTGTACATCTTCAGCATGGGCGTCAGCTCCGCGTGGTCGGCGTAATCGTACCGATACTCGCCCTGCAGGTTCGGAGCGGCCTCGCTCTGGGTGGCCAGGAAGCGGATGCCCCCGTCCTTGAGGGCGTCGGGGACGAAGGGGAGGACAAAACCGCCGAAGTTGCTCCCCCCGCCCAGGCAGGAGATCATCAGGTCGGGAACTTCGTCGACCCGCTCCAGCTGCGCCTTGGTCTCGAGCCCGATGACCGTCTGGTGGAGCAGCACGTGGTTGAGGA
>JBHHWA010000118.1:0-3857 GCA_046756285.1 Thermoplasmata archaeon | reverse complement strand
TCACCAAGATCATCATCGACCCCCATGCGGGGGAGGTGGCCGTCGGTCGCCTCTTCAGTGGCACCATGAAGCGGGGTCAGGAGGCCTGGGTCCTGGGGATGCCCAAGCCGGAGCGACTGCAGACCGTGAACATGGTCGTGGGTGCCGATCGCATCGCAGTCGACGAGATTACGGCAGGCAACGTGGCGGCCATCGTGGGGCTGAAGACGGCCGTCTCCGGATCCACCGTGGCGGACGATAAGGAGATGTTCCCCTTCGAGCGCATCGTCCACTACTCGGAGCCCGTCGTCACGGTCGCCATCGAGGCGAAGCATACACGCGACCTCCCCAAGCTGGTCGACACGCTCCGGATGATCGGAAAGGCCGACCCCTCCATCCAGGTGGACATCGACCAGGAGACGGGGGAGCACCTCATGTCGGGGATGGGGGAGTTGCACCTCGAGATCACGAACTACCGCATCGTCCACGAGTACGGGGTGGAGATCGACGCCTCCCCGCCCATCGTCGTGTATCGGGAGAGCGTCCGGGCGAAGGCGGGGCCCTTCGAGGGGAAGTCGCCCAACAAGCACAACCGTTTCTACCTGGAGGTGGAACCGCTGGAGGATGGCGTCGTCCAGGCCATCCTGGACGGGAAGGTCCCCACGAACCAGCGGATCAAAAGCACGCGGGAGTTCATCGACGGTCTGCGCGAATTGGGCATGGACAAGGTCGAGTCCCGCAGGGTCGTGTGGATTCAAGACAACAACATCCTCCTGGACATGACCAAGGGGATCCAGTACCTCCACGAGACCATCGAGCTGGTCCGGGAGGCGTTCATCGATGCGGCCACGCGAGGCCCATTGGCCGGGGAGCGATGTATGGGGGTCAAGGTCCGCCTCGTGGACGCCAAGCTGCACGAGGACTCCATCCACCGCGGGCCGGCCCAGGTCATCCCCGCCTCCCGCTCCGCCATCTACGGCGCCATGGTCCTGGCCGGCCGTGTCCTGCTGGAGCCGAAGCAGAAGGTGGTCCTCAGCCTCTCCCAGGAGGTGATGGGATCCGCCATCGCGGAACTCCAATCCCGTCGGGCGGTCATCGAGGACATCGAGCAGGAGGGAGACGACGTCACCATCAACGCGAAGGCGCCCGTGGCGGAGATGTTCGGCTTCGCGACCGCCATCCGCTCGGCCACCGCGGGGCGCGTTCTGTGGTCCTACGAGAACGCGGGATTCGAACGGATCCCCACGGACTTGCAGGATGAAGTGGTCGCCGAGATTCGCACGCGAAAGGGCCTCCGGGCAGAGCCCTACGACGCGAATTATTACGCCGCCTGAGGCCGGTCTGGCCCCCCTGACAAAGGAATAAATACGCACGCCCGCTAACGAGGCCGACAATCGGAGGGTATCCTATGGCGGAGAAGCCCCACCTGAACCTCGTCTTCATCGGCCACGTGGACCACGGGAAGTCCACCCTCATCGGTCGGTTGCTCCTGGACACGGGTCACATCGAGGAGCACGTCATCGAGAAGTTCAAGAAGGAGGCCCAGGAGAAGGGGAAGCCCACCTTCGAGTTCGCCTGGGTCATGGATCACCTGAAGGAGGAGCGGGAGCGGGGGCTCACCATCGACGTGGCCCACCGGCGGTTTGAGACGGACAAGTACTACTTCACCATCATCGACGCCCCCGGCCACCGGGACTTCGTGAAGAACATGATCACGGGGACCTCCCAGGCGGATGGGGCGGTCCTCGTGGTCGCGGCCCCCGAGGGACGTCAGGCCCAGACCAACGAGCACGTCTTCCTGGCCAAGACCCTCGGGGTCGAGCAGCTCATCGTGGGCATCAACAAGATGGACGCCACGAAGCCGGCCTACGACGAGGGGCGGTACAACGAGGTGAAGGACGAGGTGGAGAAGCTCCTGAAGTCGGTGGGGTACGACCCGGGGAAGGTGCCGTTCCTCCCCATCTCTGCCTACGTAGGAGACAACGTGGTGGAGAAGTCCACGAACATCGGGTTCTACGACGGCCCCACCCTCCTAGACACGGTCAACAAGATGACGACCCCCGGGAAGCCTACGGACAAGGCCCTCCGCCTGCCCGTCCAGGATGTCTACTCCATCACCGGCATCGGGACCGTCCCCGTGGGGCGGATCGAGACCGGCGTGCTGAAGTCGGACATCAAGGTGAGCTTCCAGCCCTCCGACAAGGTGGGGGAGGTGAAGTCCATCGAGATGCACCACGAGACCATCCCCCAGGCGGAGCCGGGGGACAACGTGGGCTTCAACGTGCGCGGGGTGGCAAGGGACGAGATCCGTCGGGGAGACGTCTGTGGACCGGCGGACGCGCCGCCCACGGTGGCCCGCTCCTTCGTCGCCCGCATCGTCGTGCTGAACCATCCCAGCGTGGTGACCATCGGCTACACCCCGGTCTTCCACGCGCACACGGCCCAGGTGGCCGCGCGGTTCGAGGAGCTGACGGAGAAGCTGGACCCGCGGACGGGGGCGGTGAAGGAGAAGAGCCCCCAATTCCTCAAGACGGGGGACGCGGCGACGGTGAAGATTGTGCCCACACGCCCCATGGCCGTGGAGAAGTTCGCGGACTTCCCGCAGCTTGGACGCTTCGCAATCCGGGACATGGGCCAGACGGTGGCCGCGGGCCAGATCATCGACATCGAGAAGCGGTAACCCTTTTAGGCCGGCCCCGCTTGAAGCGGGGAAGCCATGGTCCAGACCGCGCGCATCTCCCTCAGCGGCACCGACGCCAAGAAGGTCGATGGCGTCTGCGCACAGATCCGGGCCATCAGCGAGCGCACGGGCGTGCACATGCGGGGACCCATCCCCCTCCCTACCAAGCACCTCATGGTTCCGGTGCGGAAGAGCCCGGATGGGGAGGGATCGGAGACATGGGACCGCTGGGAGATGCGGGTGCACAAGCGCCTCATCGACCTTGACGCGGACGAACGGGCCTTGCGGCAGCTGATGCGGATTCAGGTGCCCGATGGGGTTAACATCGAGATCGTGTTGCGGGGTTAGTCCGACGCGGACGCGACCGTGCCGAACAGTTCATCGAGGATTTTTCCCTCCGCGGACCGAAGCTGCTTGCTGACCGCTGCCTTGGACACTCCGGCGATGTCGGCCAGGTGCGCCAGGTCGGTCCGTGCAGGTGACTTGTAGTAGCCGAGCCCGTGGGCGAGTTGCAAGAGGTGCCGCTGCCGACTCGTCAGGTTCCCGAGCGGCTGCAAGTCGGTCCCTGCCACCCTCCGTGATTTCTCGACATCGTAGTCCATCCCGAGCCTGTCCAAGATTCCTCTCAGACTGCGCAGCTGCGCGTCGGTGGTGTGGAAAGAGACGCGTGTCCTTTCCGCTCGGATGGTGAAGGGCCGCGCGGGCAGGATATCGGAGCCAAGCAGGCCGAAGACCTCACCCATCCCCTCGGTCAAGGAGACGCGTAGGAGAGCCGTGTACCCCGTGCCCTTCTCGTTCACTTCGAGGAGCTCGAAGTGTTTCAGCCCGTACTTCTCCATCAACTCCGCGGCCCGGCCGCGCACCTCCGCGGTGGACGGGCCCGGTTCTCGCCGTGCGATACGGGCCAACAGGGTGATGTCCTCCCCCGCGAGGCGGAAGGCCTGGATAACCTCCAAGGACTCATTATGCTCGAAGAACCGGCCCGGAAAGAGCCCCAACTCGACGAGACCGGCGGTTGGAATCGAGAGCGTCACGAGGCGCATCTGGTCCCTGGTTGACCAGTAAACCTCCAATCCCATATATGAGTGGCCCCGCTGAACGACCTGGTGCCCATGGGAGAAGAAGAAGACGTTTCCGTCATCACCTGCGACTTGAATGGCCTCGTGGAGGAGTACGGCGCGGGGGCCGAGGACATCTT
>JBHHWA010000117.1:0-3862 GCA_046756285.1 Thermoplasmata archaeon | reverse complement strand
GGACGAGGCCGGGCTTCTTCTCGTAGACGTCGTAGGGGCAGACCTGGGCGCAGATGCCGCAGTCGATGCAGGCGTCCGGGAGGATCTCCACCTCGTACTTGTTCACGCTCCGCCAGATGTAGGAGGGGGCGCTCACGACGCGGAGGGTCTCGGCCTTAGCCATGGCCGTTCCCCCCCTCGAAGAGGGCCATGAACTCCCGCTCCAGGTCCTCGTGGAACATGGCCCGTCCGATTTCCCCCGCCATCCTTCGGGCGTCTCGGATGCCCATGGCCCCCATGATCTCCAGGAGCTGGTCCCGGCAGGCGTTGGCCCAGTTCTTGATGCGGTGCACGGCCCACGTCGCCGGGAGGGGGGAGGGGAGGTCCGTTTGCGGGTTCCCGTTCCAGCCCAGGGCGATCAGGTAGGTCGTGTCGAGGGCGACGGCGTCGGCCCCGCAGAGGAGTGCCTTGGGCACGTGCTCGGAGGCCACCACGCCCCCGCTCACGAGGATCGTGACCTCGTCCCGGAGGCCCTCCTCCACCAGGTACTGGTCCAGGTCCCGAAGGACGGGGGCGATGAAGCGGGGCTCCTCCGGCCCGATCTCCCGGCCGCGGGGGTCTGCGTAAAGGTGGAGGACGTCGACCCCCGCCCGAATGCGGTTCGCGTACGCCTCCCGCATCGACCCGTTCAGGGGCATGCGGAGGAAGGCCACGAGATCCGGGCGGGCCTCCTTGATGGCCCGGTAAGCGTCCGGCCCGTTCCCCGTGTCGTCCACCTCCACCGCCTGCGCGCCGTCGAGGTCCGTCCCGTCGATGGACTGGTCCCCTGGGTAGCGAGGAATCACGTGTCCGTTCCCCCCGCGCGCCGTGTCGACCTCCAGGATGGCGAAGGTGCCCAACTCCTCGGCCGCCCGGGCGATAAGGGGTTCCAGGCCCCGGCCCATCCGGCCCGGAGCGTTCAGGAGGAACGGAATGGGGATCTCCAAGATCGGTGGGAACGCCTCGTCGTCCTCCCAGGTTAAGAAGGGCGGCTTGCGCCCCAAGTCCACCGCGGTGGAGATGTACTCCCGTCCATGGATTCCGTCCCGCGTGGGCCGCACGATCTCGGACATGTCCGTCCAGATGGCGTCGAAGCCGGGTTGCACGAAGGGGCCCCGGTAGCCCGCGCCGGAGACGGGGATCCGTCCGCTCTCCGCCTCGTCCCAGATGCGTTTCACGACCCGAGGCCGGAGGTAGGGGTCCCCGATGGCCCGGAAGTCGGGGTGGACCCCGATGTCCAGGACGCCCACGGGGCACTCCATGACACACCGCTGGCAGCCCACGCACAGGTCGTCCTCCGGGCGGGCCATCAGGCGGGCGTCCGTTTCCTGCTTCAGGTGGACGCCGTACGGGCAGGCGGCCACGCAGGTGCCGCAATGGATGCAGTCCTCGCCCCGGACGACCTGAAACCGGTTGGGGACCTCCTTCGGGGCGGCCGCGAGCTCGACGGGGATCTCGTACCGCTCATACATCGCGGTGCCTCCCGCGTGGCGTTTGGATCGGGTAGGCCAGGCCCCGGTTCACGAGGTCGTGGTACTCCTCCTCCGCCTCCACCCGCTTTGCGAAGTCCTCGATCTGCTCCCGGGGCTTCCCGTACCGGCGGGCCACCAGGTTCTCGAGGCGATCCCACACGGGGACGAGGTCGATGGCGCTCTGGCAGACGTTCGTGCAGGCCGAGCAGTGGATGCAATCGAAGAGTTTCCAGGCCTCCTCACGCTCCATGGCCTCCCCGCGTGCCATCTTCTCCATGGCGAGGAGCTTCCCCCGAGCGGTCACGAGCTCCGTCTTGTCCGCCAGATAGGCGGGGCAGACCGTGATGCAGGCGCCGCAGTGGGCGCACTCCGCGGCCGAGCGGAGGTCCGCCTCCGTGGGCCCCTCCAGCCCGGGCGGTGCGAGTTCCCGGAGCATCGGGGCCGGGGGCTCCCCCATCCGCACGCGCGGGAGGAGCCGACCCACCGCCCGAACGATGAGGGGGGCGAGGAGGAACGGGGTGAGAGACCACGCCGGAAGGAACGGGTCGGCCCCCGGGTCGAAGGCCTTCCCCGGGTTGAGGAGGCCCTTTGGGTCCACGTCCCGCTTGTAGGCGCGGTAGGCCCGGATGTCCCGACGGGTGTAACGGGTCCGGAGGAACGGCCGGTTCCAGACTCCCAACCCGTAGGCGCGTCCGCCGGCGCGGATGCCGGCCTTGTGGAGCAGGAGGACCAGGACCATGTGGGGCAGGTAGCGCTCCAGGTCCCCGGGATCCGTTAAGAAAGAGGAGATGAGAAGGCCCTCCTTCGGGCTGACCAAGTGGGTCTCGTGGGCGAGGGACGCGCCGAACCGCTCGGCCAATGCCTCCGCTCTCGCGAGGTAGGGGGGAATGGAGGAGAGGGGGAGGAGGGTCTCCGCTCCGAGGATGCCCGGGCCGAGGCGCTTCACCTGCATGGGAAAGAAGCGGTGCTCCCAGAGGAAGGAGGCCTGGTAGGGTTCGGCCTGGGTGCCCCCCCCATCGGCGATATCCGCGGCCTCCGCCTCATCTTCCGTGACGACCAGGAGGCTATGCGCCTCGTCCAGGACCTCCCGCCCTTGCAAGGCGTTGAGCTCCCCGAGGCGATGGGGGTCGTAAACCGTCATGTGCACTGGCTCGAAGACTTCGGCGATGGACTTCGCGGCCGCCACGGCCGCCCCCGCATCCGGATAGGCGAAGAGAAGAGGGTGCTGAGCGGCGGGTCGCGGCCGCACGCTCAAACCCAGCTGGGAAACGACACCCATCTGCCCCTCTGTGTGGGCGTGGTAGCGGAATGCCTCGTCGCCGCCCGTAAGGGTGTGCGTCCCCGTGAAATCCACCACGCGGATCCACGCAACCTGGGAGGCAAAGGGCCCGAACCCGAGGCTGTACAAGCCATACCCTCCCGTGCTGAGCCAACCCGCGACGGTAGACCACCAGCTGGTCGGGTGGGACCGGAGGGCGTAATCGTTGCCGGCGAGAAACTGATCCAGGTCGGCCCATCGGACCCCGCCCTCCACCGTGACGACGCCGGCCTCCGGGTCGAAGGCGACGATGGTGCGCAGGAGGGAGAGGTCCAGGACGATACCGCCCCGCACCGGAAGCGCGCCGCCATAAGGGGAGGAGGCGGCCCCCCGCGGGACCACAGGGAGGTCCCGTTTGTCCGCATACCGGAGGATCCGAGCGATCTCCTCCTCGCTCCGCGGCTGGGCGATGAGCTCCGGGCGCTTCCGGACGAAGAGGCGCCGAAGCTCCGCCGGGACCTCGGCCTGGTCCAGGCTGTAAATCTCCCGCTCCAGGGAGGATGTGAGGAGTCGGATGCCGCCTAAGCCTCCCGCCCCCATGGGCTCTCGACCCCCGGCACGACGCAGACGATTGTAATGCCAATCGGATACTGAAGGTCATCATATAAGGCTTATCGGTTTTTTTTTGGACGTATATCCAGGGAAAGTGGAGGATAACCGAACATTCGTCCTCCGCCTCTCAGGGCTGATATCGGCGGCGACACGGTTAAGTCACCCCGGCCCGGAACGCCGGTCTGGAAGATCGCCTTGGGCACTCCAGAGACGGAGGAACTCGCCCCCGGGCAGGACCCCGAAGGGCCCCCTGCCCCCGCCAGCTTCCCCAGTTTTCTCCTCGCCCTCTTCGACGAGATGAACGTGCGGATTTTGCAAGCCACCGCCGAGACCTTCCTGCCCGTGAAGGAGATCGCCAAGGCGACGGAACTGCCCATCCGGGCGTGCTATCGGCGGGTGAAGGCACTCCACCGGGAGGGGCTCCTGCGGCTCGAGCAGGCGGACGCGGAGGGACGCGGCCGGCCGTCGACCCGGTACAAGTCCTCCCTCGGGGACGTGAAGG
>JBHHWA010000116.1:0-3865 GCA_046756285.1 Thermoplasmata archaeon | reverse complement strand
CCTCGGCCCCCACGGGCGGCTTCGTCCCGATGAGCGGCCCGCTGCCGGAGACGGTTCGGGACAACGTCCTCCTCGCCGGAGACGCCGCTGGACAGGTCCTCTCCACGTCAGGAGGGGGCATCTTCACGGCCATGATTTGTGGCCGTCTGGCTGGGGAGGCGGCGGCCCGTTTTGCGGCCGGCACCGCCCCCTTGAAGACGTACGAACGCGCGTGGCGTCGCGTTCTCGGCGGTGCGTTCGAGCGGGGTTGGGCCGTCTTCCAGATGCTCGCGCCGTCCTTCGACGATCCCGAGGCCTTGGAAGAGAGCTTCCGACTCCTGGGGCCGGAGGGGCTGGCCGCGGCGCTCCGGTGTCAGGACCTTCCCTCGGCGGAGGTCCTGAGTCTCGAGAAGCCGCCGGCGAGGTAGCCGCGAACGACCAGAACAAGACCGTAGGTCACGAGAAAGAGGGTGAGGAAGAAGTAGCCGAGGTCGAGGACGGCCTCCTTGAAGCGCACGGATCGGGCAAGCCATGGGACGGGAAAAGCCTATCGAAGGAGAAGGGGGACTCCGCCTGGAGTTCCTCCGGGACAAGCGGCGAGCCCAGCGCTTCTATCGCCAACTCTCCAAGGTATACGACACGTGGCTTCGGGACCTCTTCTGGACCGAAGGGATGCGGGCGTACGGGCTGGAGATGGCGGACCTGCGCCCCGGGATGGAGGTCCTCGATGTGGGGTGCGGAACCGGTTTCCTGAGCGAAGGCATCCTGAAGGTTACCCCTTCCGTGTGGGGGCTTGACATCACGCCAGAGCAACTGCGTCGTGCCGCACGTAAGCTTCCCATCCCCCTCGTCCGGGGGGATGCCGAGAACCTTCCGTTCCAGGCCGCGTCCTTCGACGCCGTGCTGTCGTCCGGGTCCATCGAGTACTGGCCCGATCCCAAAAGGGCCTTGCGAGAAATGCACCGTGTCCTGCGCCCGAGGGGATTCGCCTTAGTGGGAGGTCCCACGCGACCTCGGGATCGCCTCTACCGGCTCCTCGCCGACAACATGATGCTCTTCTATGAGGAGGACGAGGCGATCGAGATGTTCTCCCAGGCGGGCTTCCGCCACATCCGCGTGGGTTACACAGGGCCCAGTTGGAAGCCAGACCTTGCCATTGTGACCCGGGGAAACAAGGCGTAACCGGCGGCTCGTGCTTAGCTGGGCCCGTTACGATGCGAGGCCCTTGACGACCTCCAGGACTTCGGCCGTATCAGGGGCAATCCCTGGATCCTCAGTCACCCACTTGTAGCGCACGATCCCGTCCTTGTCGAGAACGAATACGGACCGCTTAGAGGCCCCAGGGAGGCCGAAGATCTCGTCGTAGTAGACCCCGTACGCCCGGCTCACCTCGTGTCCCCAATCGCTCAGGAGGGGGAAGTTGATGTCGTGCTCCTTCTTCCAGGCCCGATGGCTAAAGGGGGAATCCACGCTGATTCCGAAGACCTTCGCCCCGTGCACCTGCAACACCTCCAACGAGTCCCGGAAGCCGCAGGCCTGCTTCGTGCAGACCCGGGTGAAGTCGAAGAGGTAGAAGGAGAGGACCACGGGTCCCTCCCCGAGCTCCTCCGAGAGGGTCACCGGTCGGTTCCCGTCGTCATGCAGCGTGAACTCCGGCGCACGGTCTCCTTCCTCCACGGACACGGAACCCTCCCCCGCGCTGTCATGGCTGGGGCCTACTTGAATCCTGGGCATCCGGGCGGCGCACGCCTCAGCGCGCCCTTACCGCAGGGTGAATCCCTCTTGGATGGGGAAGTCCGGGGAATCCGTAAAGCGGTCCGGACGAAAGGGCGTCAGGTCGATGGAGGGTCGCGATCCTAGGATTTCTGTGGCGACCGATCTGGCCAGAGGAGGGGCTCGCATGACGCCCAGCCCATTGAACCCCGCCAGCACGGTCAGCCCTTCGATTCCTCCCGCCCGTCCCGCCAGGGGAAGGCGGTCGGGGGTCGCCTGGCACAATCCCGACCAGCCACGGGTCACCATGGCGGCGGCCGCCGGAGGAACGCGTTGCGAGAGCCAGGCCGCGAGGTCCGTGTAGACGGCGAAGTCTGCTTCCCGGTCGTACGTCTCTGGGTTCGCCTCTTCGTACTCGGTCCCATCGCCCACCAGGAGACCCGTCTGCTCGGGTCGGAGGTAGTATCCATCCGGAATTTCATGCAGCATGGGCAATGCCGGGAGGTCGGGGATGGGCGCGGTCACCAGGGCCTGGACTCGATATCCCTTCATGGGAAGGTCCAGACCATGCGCCTGGAGGAGCGACGCAGTCCATGGGCCCATGGCCAGGACGACGTCCTCGGCTTCCACGGTCGTCTCCCCCGCGACAACACCGCGGGCGCGCGAAGCCTTGATATCGATTCCCTCCACCGGCCGGTTGACCAGGAGTTCTGCGCCCCGGTCGCGCGCCTGCTGGAGGAACCCCGTGGCAACCTCGTAAGGATCCAGATAGCCATCCTCCGGGGTGAAGAGGGCACCGGAGAGCCCCGAGGTTCCTAGCCATGGGAACCGACGGCGAAGCTTCCGGCCCGAGAGGGCCTCCGCTGGTGAGCCCGCATTGCGGACCTCCTTTGCACGATCCCGCATCACGGGGACATCCTCCTCCCGTGTCGTGACGCGCAGGAAGCCGGAGGTGGTGAACCCGGCCTCGCCTTCGGGATGGGCGCGTGAACAGATCTCCCTGGAGGCTCGGGCGAGAACCGCATCGTGTTCGTTCCAGTGCTGGGAGACGAGGAAGCCTGCGGAACGACCCGTGGCCCCTTGCCCGGGGAAGTTCCGGTCCACGAGTACGACCCGGAGGCCTCCCTCCGCGAGGAAGTAGGTCACCGCCGTTCCTGCGATTCCTGCCCCGACGACCACGACGTCGGCCTTCATGTCTTCGCGACCTGGTCCAAGACGGGTTGCAGCAGGCCGAGTCCTTTCGTCAGAACCTCCCTCTGCATGCCGTAGCCGAGGCGGATGTAGCCCTCCTCGCGGAAGTGCGCGCCGGGGACGATCAGGACGCCCGCCCTCCGCGCCCGCTCCGCGAGTTCCATCGATGGGGGCTTCCACGGGTAGCGAAGGAATGCAATGGCGCCGGCTCGTGGGGGGACCCAACGGAAGCCGTTCTCGTCGACGAAAGATTCGAGGACCGGAAAGTTGCGCCGGAGGATGGTGCGGGCCCGGTCGAGGAGTTTCTCTCTCCACGGGCCGAGGACTCGCCTCCCCAAGAGGTCCGTCAGTGAGTTGATGGCGATGGTCGTGTAGTCGTGGAGGGCCCAGAGGCGTTCCACCAGTTCCGCTGGCCCGCAGACCCAACCCAAGCGCAACCCCGGAAGGCCGTAGGCCTTGGAAAGGCCCGAGCTCACGACGACCTTCTCGGAGGCACCCCAAAAGGTGGGGGTCTCGTCGCCCACTCGCTCGGCTCCGCGGTACACCTCATCGGACAATAACCACGCCCCGGCGTCCTCCGCGGTGTCGAGGAGAACGCGACGGCTCTCGTCCGTCAACGCGATGCCCGTCGGGTTATTGGGATGACTCAGGGAGAGGGCCGTCGTGTCAGGACCGACGGCGGCCTTCACCTCCTCAGGATCCGGCTGCCATGAACGTTCCTCCCGGAGCAGCAGTGGGACGGCCTTGCCCCAGGACTGGGCCAGGCCCCACACCTGCATGTAGTTGGGGAGCACCGTGACGAACGGCGCCTCCCGATCCGCCGTGGCCAGAGTCGTGAGGAAGTTGGCCTCTGCGGACCCCGTCGTCAGCAAGACGTTTTCCGGGCCGGAGCCGGGGTACAGACCGGCCACCGCCTCCCGGAGGGCCTCCGACCCCTGCGTGGCCGCATACTCGAGAGGGGTCCGGAGCGCGTCGCGTAGGT
>JBHHWA010000115.1:0-3869 GCA_046756285.1 Thermoplasmata archaeon | reverse complement strand
GAGGGCACCTACCGGTGGATCGTCTTCCTGCCCTGCAAGACCACCGGCGTCGGGGCCCTGAACCGCTACTACGGCCTCTTTGAGGACGGGGACATGAAGTTACGGGGCATCGAGGTCCGGCGGCACGACACGCCTCCCTTCGTCGTCCAGGTTCAGACGGGCATGTTGGAGGTCTTTCGACAGGCCCAGAACGCCCACGAGTTCCAGGACGCGATCCCCGCGGCCATTCAGGTCCTCCGAGAGGCCGCAGGAAGCCTTCGCGACGGCGTCGTCCCGTTGGAAGACCTCGTCATCTCCAAGGTCGTCACGAAACCGCTGGGGGAGTACGTCGTCCTTAACTACACCGCCGCGGCGTTGCGGCAGCTGGAAGCTCGCGGCTTCAAGACGGAACCCGGGGAGTACGTCCGCTACGTCATCACCGATCGGAGGTCTCGGGACTACCGACAGAAGGTGAAGTTCGCCGCCTTCCTCCAGGAGGACGATACGGCGGACGTGTGGGAGTACCTCCGCCTCCTGGCCCGTTCCGGAGAGACCATGCTGGCGCCCTTCGGGTATACAGAGGAAGGGCTGCTCCGGGAGCTGGCCTGAGGCGGTATCAGGTGGGCAAAAGACGAACTCTCACTCCTCGAGTTGGACCACAGCGAGCAGAACCTCTCTCTCGCCTGCGGCCCGGCTTCGATGCCCTATGCCAGTGGTATCCTCTAGGAGGACGGCGCTCCCTGGGCCGAAGCGGCGTGCCTCTCCATCGCTGGCTTCGCCGACCATCTCCCCTGCCAGACAGAAGACGACCTGCCTCTTGGGGGTGGGATGCCAATCGCCGTGCCATCCTGGAGGCACGCTTAGGAAGCCAAACCGCTTGGCCTCAGTCAGGTGAGACAGCCCGAGCGGAGGTGCGGGGGGCGCAAACTCGGTGAGTTCAAACTCCACCTGGACGTCCTCGAAGTGCGATTCCCCCTCCTCGTCCTCGAACAGACGGGTGTACTTCATGACGTCGCCTCCAGCATCAAGTTCTTGCCCTCCCTCTCAGTCGTGTAGGAATAACTCAATCCAGTTGCCATCGGGATCGGTGACGAAGGCCTGGTAACCCTCCGTGCTGGTCGGGTTGATGTCTGTGGGACCGGCCCCCTTGGCAATGAGTTCTTCGTATGCCGCCTTGACGTCATCCACCACGAATCCGAAGTGGTCGAGGCCCTCCCCGGGGACGTAGGGGGCGTGCCATCGGGAGCCCTCGGGATACGCGTTCAGCTCTAGACGCTGACCCGATGTCCTGTCTTTCAGGAGGACCCAATTCCCCCGCCCGCCTCCGTACTCGCGCATGCTTCCTCGACCCACCTCCTTCAGCCCAAGGAGTTGCGTATAGAACTTCAGGGACCGGCCAAGGTCTGTCACACGGATGCCGAAGTACCGGAGGTACATAGCACGCCATAGTTTGCCGAAGAAATACCTCTATCCCCGCTGACTGTCGAAACCCCTTTCCAAGACGAGGTCGCTGTAGGAACCCTCGATCAGATCCTCCTCCCGAACCCCGAGCGTTTCGCGCAGCTCAGCAAACTCGGCCTGGGCCTTCTCCTCGTCACGGTCCGATTCGATGAACCTCTCGAATTCAAGGAATGTGCCCTGGTCGTCGACTTCATCGAGATGAATCTGGACCTGGCCCCGTCGATAGATCCGGCGCCGCTTCCGCACCTCCACCAGGACTCCCAACGCCTTACGGAGGGTGGCCCGGAGGGCGGCAGGGTCGACGACCGAGACCAGGGAAACGCGGCTCCGTTTGGGGTCCGCCCGGTCCTCACGCCGGTAGTAAATCAGCGTACCGGTGTCCTCTCCTTCCACCCGGCGAAGTTTGAGACGGCCCCTTCCGACTTGAAAGTAGGTGTCCTTCTGGCGGACGTCTGCGACATGGTTCGCGTGCGTCTCGCACCAGACGGCCTCCGTCCTTAGACCGGGACGACGGGCCTTGAGCTCCAGGAGCCGCTTCTCCCCCATTGGGAGGGGGAGAGAATGGAGGGTCCTAAGCCTTCACATCCGGGGCCATCTCGATCGAACAATCAACCTCCCCAAGGGTCGCCAGGAGGTTCTCCAGGGCCCCCTCCTCCACGGGAACCAACCACGCCCGAGCCACGGAGTCGAAGGTCCGCCCGGGCACCTTCTTGATGGCCTGAACCAGGCTCCGCTCGTACTCGAATCGGATGACGTACTGACCCCCCGCCCGTTCCACCGTAACCTCGGGGCGGGCCTTGGGAGGAACCACCGCGCGTTCATGGAGGTCCGCCAACTCCGGATCCATCTGCACCTCGGCGCCCACGGCTTCCAGGGTGGCCAAGGCGTCGGCATAGTAGTGGAGCGGGACGGTCCATTCCTTCGTCATGGGGTCGTATCGCCTTCGGTCAAGGGTCTTGACCGCCTTCACGAGAAACCGATCATAATCGAAGGACAGAACGGCCTCATTCCCCCGGCGACGCATGTTTACACGCGTCATCATGGTCTCCACGCAAGCCTGGTATATAGGGCCGAATAGGGGGTGGCCGAAAGTGCTCGCTCAGGATCGCAAATCCCGGAGGGTCTGTGCCCGCACGAGAGCCTGCATCGTCACGCCCATGGCCTCCAGGTTCTCCATCGCCCCCTCCTCCCGATCCACCACGCACACGGCGCGATCCACCACGGCGCCCTCCCGCCGGAGGAGTTCCGCGGCCCGGCGGAGCGTCCCACCCGTCGTCGTCACGTCCTCCACGAGGAGGACCCGATCACCCTTCCGGACCTCCCCCTCGTACGGCCGTCCCGTGCCGTGCGCGTGCGCCTCCTTTCGAATGATGAGGTAGGGCAATCCCGTCTCCAAGGCGAGAGCCACGAGGACGGGAACCGCCCCGAGCTCGGTGCCCGCAATCCGCTGGACGCCCTGCGTGTACGCACCGAGCTCCTCCGCCACCCGCATGAGCAGCCCGGGGTCCGTGAAGGCGGCCTTGAGGTCCACGTAGTAGTTGCTCATCTTCCCCGACGTCAGCGTGAAGTCCCCGAACTGCAGGGCCCCACTCTTCACCAGGGCCTCCACGAGCGTGCTTACCACGGGACCTCCTTCTTGCCCAAGCGATAGCCGAGCAGGTTGATAGCCCTGTGGAGGGGTGGCGTAACGATGATAATGAGGGCCAGGCCCAGGGCGGCCTGGCCGACGAGGTAGTGCATGGCCAGCCAGGCCGGGAAGGCGAGGCCCGTCACGAGAAACGCCCCAATCACGAAGTCGTACTGGTCGAGAATGGGCGCCTTCTCTCCGCGGTCGATGCCCCACCGCCGCTTCAGGAAGCTTCCCAGGAGATCCCCGAGGAGGGCCCCAAAGGCGAGAGCAGCCACAATGCCCAGGAAGACCGGGAAGGGGCCGTAGGAGAAGGGCGTCTCCGGGAACGGCAACGTCCCGGCCCACATCAGGGTCCCGAGGGCCACCCCAATCAGCCCTCCCCCGATGAAGCCGCGCCACGTCTTCCCGTCCCCGAAGAGGCGCCGCTTGTCCCGAAGGGTCACGCCGAAATCCATGGGGGTGCCCCCACCCACCAGGGCCGCCGCGGGATTCGCGATGTAGGCGGGGAGGAAGAACCAGAAGGCCAGGAGCAGGGTGAGGAGGACCACTGGCTCCCCAGACGGGCCGCCCTATTTCAGCCTCGCGACGTTTTCACGCGAGATAACCGCCCCCGCATCCCTTTATAGCGACCCCACGGAGGTTCCGGCGTGGAGCGCGTCCCTACCTTCGTCGAGGGGTTCGACCAAGCCTTAGGCGGGGGCATCCCCGAGGGGAGCGTCGTCCTGGTCTGCGGGACCCCCGGGACCATGAAGACCTCCCTGGTCTTCAGCGTCCTCTACCACAACGTCCGGGAGAAGGG
>JBHHWA010000114.1:0-3884 GCA_046756285.1 Thermoplasmata archaeon | reverse complement strand
TCGCCGTCGCGCGGACCCAGGAGGTCCTGATGGTCCTCGCCGAGACGGATCACGAAATTTGGGTGGACGGGATGGGACGGCAGGTCGCGCGCATGTACCAGCGCCACCGTCGCTTCATGCGTTCTCCGAAACGATATGAGCGAGCTCTGAGCCGAGCGCGCATCGTCCGATCCCAGGGGGCCCGGGATCGCGCCCTGAGGGGGGACGTGATCCTCACCACAGGGGGTATGCTCGACGGGGGACCCGTCTTGCACTATCTCGCCGCCCTGAAGGACGACCCGCTGAGCGAGGTCCTCCTCACCGGCTACCAGGTGGAGGGGACCAACGGGCGGATGCTCCTGGACACGCGGTCCATCGACCTGCATGGTCTCCGCGTCCCGGTGGAGGCGGGTGTCTCCTTCCACGACTT
Organism: Thermoplasmata archaeon; assembly: GCA_046756285.1. Classification (GTDB taxonomy): domain Archaea; phylum Thermoplasmatota; class Thermoplasmata; order RBG-16-68-12; family JAJISG01; genus JAJISK01. The sequence goes on along the minus strand of JBHHWA010000114.1, from coordinate 3,475 downwards.
CTCCGCCCACGCAGGGCACGCCCAGCTCGTCGAGTTTGTGGAGGGCTGCGATCCCACACGTGTCGTGCTCATGCACGGAGACGCCCGGGAGGAGCTCGCGGGGGCGCTGGAGGGACGGGAGGTCGTGCTGCCGGAGGACGGGGAGCGCCACACCCTCTAGAAGACGGCCCGGATGGCGGGGCCGAGGAACTTGAGGAGGCGCGGTTCCTCCTTCAGCAGGGCCAGGATGGCCCGGCCGGGGTAGTCGATGTCGCCCTCCTCGTTGATGATGCGTAGGAGCCGGGGATTTTGGAGGAGTGTAAACAAGTTCTCCAGCTGCGGGTCGCTGAGCTTCACGAAGGCCTTATGGAGGTACAGGTAGAGGCTCAGCTCCCTGCCGATGGCCTCCTTCCACCGCCTCTCGTAGCGGGAGAGAAAGGCTGCGGACGTATCCCCCGTCTTCAGGGCCTCCACGGCCGTCTGGGCACAAGCCTCAGCACAGACGAGGCCGGTGAAGATGCCGCCTCCGCTCGTGGCCTTGGCCTGGTAGGCGGCGTCCCCCACGATCATCACCCCCTCGTCGTAGGTCCGCTTGGCTACACCGATGGGGATGCCGCCGATGATGTAGCCGAGGGTCTGAGCCTCGGCCAAGAAGCGGGCTGGCGGGCCGTCGGTGAACATCCGATCCAGGTACTGCCGGGCGTTCCCCCCGCCGAGGCAGAGGCCCGCTCGGGCCGAGTGAGCGCCGGGGACGAGCCAGGCAAAGAACCCCGGAGCGACGGCCTCGCCTGTGAAGACCTTGACGTACCCGGGGCTGTATTCGGCCCCGACGACGTCGGCCTCAAATCCCGGCAGGATGCGGTAGGGACGACCCAAGCCGAACCACCCGGTGACGTTTCCCTTCACCCCATCCGCGCCGACGAGGACCTTACAACGGAAGCTTTCGGCTTCCCCGTTCCCCCGGGCGTGCACCAGGAGGTCGCCGCCATTCCTCTCGACGGACGTGGCGAGGGTCCCTAGGAACGCCGTGGCCCCCGCCTGCAACGCGCCTTTGACGACCTCGCGATCGAAGGCCGCCCGATCGACGACGACCGCCTCCGTTTCACCGCCATCGACGACGAGCTCCTGGCCGCTGGGGGCGTAGAACTCGCATCCTCGGATGTCCGTAAGGATCGTGTTTCGGCAGTCCACCATGTCCATCACGCGCGGCGTGAAGATCCCCCCGCACTGGACGGGCTCGCCGATCTCCCTGTGCTCCTCCAGGATGGCCACGCTGAGGCCCGCCTCAGCGATCTTCTGGGCTGCGAAGCCGCCGACGGGGCCGCCGCCGATGACGAGGGCGTCGAAGGCCTCGGTCAAGACTCCCACTGGCCTTCCATGAGGATCATGATGAAGTTCTCGAGGTGCTTCGCGAGGGAGGCGTTGTCGGTGTAGCCACACGCGTTCAGGTCCGGCGAGGCGATGAGGGCCCGCTCCCCGTCGGCGATGATGTCTGTGGCGATGAGGCCCCGCTTCCGCACGACGTCCACCCCCGGGAGGACCCGCTGGTTCGGCCCCGTGATGAGCGTCGCGCGCACGCCCCGCCTCAACGCCGCTTCCACGCGCCTACTCAGGGTGTCCCGCACCTCCGAGAGGGTGGGGGTTGAGATGATAAAGGTCCGGGTCGCGGTCTCGAGGAGTTCCGCGATCTTGCTGAGGACCCGCTGCTTGCCTTGGATCGTGTAAACAAGCTGGGGCTCCCCCTTGTCCATGAGGACTTCGTGGATGACCTGGAGCTGGTCAAACACGGATGCGACTCGCTGGAGGACGTCATTCTTTACCTTCTCCGGGGCCTCCGGCTTGAAGATCATGGGCCGGCCCCGGGTCGAGAGGGCGTACCCCTTGTCACACAAGCTAGACAGGACCTTGTAGGCAGAGGTCCGCGGGATCCGCGAGGTCTCCGCGATGGTCTCCGCGTTCCCGTATCCGTGCGCCACCAGGGCGATGTACGCCCGGGCCTCGTACGCCGAGAGGCCCAGGGATTGGAGGACTTCCGTGGCCTCCTGGGCGTCTTCCTGAAGGTCGAAATCCTTCCCCAACGGCTCCACGATGCCCGCCATTGCCCCTGAAACCCCTCAGGTCCGTAAAAGGTTTCGGAGGTGCCAGGTGCTTGGGTTGAGCCTGGTCCTACCTCCCGCGGCCGCTACGACTTGGTGCCCCAGGCCGGCATCAGCGTGTGCTCCACCCCGAGGTGGTCCAGGATACGGGCCACCACGAAATCCACGAGGTCTTCGATCGTCTTCGCACTCTGGTAAAAGCCTGGCATGGCTGGGAGGACCGTGCCGCCTCGCTTGGCGATGGTCAGCATGTGCTCCAGGTGGAGCGCGCTTAGCGGGGTCTCCCGGGGGACGAGGACGAGCTTTCGACCCTCCTTCAACGCCACGGCCGCCGCCCGTGTGATCAGGTTGTCCGCGAGCCCCAAGGCGATCTTCGCGAGGGTGTTCATGGAACAGGGCACGATGACCATGGCGTCAAACGGTGCACTCCCGGAGGCCAGGGGGGAGTGGAAGTCATCGTTGGCGTACCACGCCGAGGCGAGGGACTTGAAATCCTTGGGGGTCCGACCCGTCTCGGTCCGAATCACGTCCTCGCCATCGGCAGAGATCACGAGTTCTGCCTGGCCACGAAGGGCGCGGAGGAGCCGATACGCGTACGGGGCACCCGAGGCCCCGGTGATGGCCACCGCGACGCGCATCGTGAGGCGGAGGGGGCCAGGCCACTTATATCTAGGCGGCCAGCCTGGACCCTGGCCAGGGCGAAACGTTTTAGTTTCTGTGTCCTCTATTTGCGCGAGAACGACATGACGACCGTATACGATGTCCCGCCTGCCCTCCTCGTCGAAGCCGTCGCCGCAGACCTGGGGAAGGCTAAGCAGGCCCGGCCCCCGACCTGGGCGGCTTTTGTGAAGACGGGGGTGCATCGGGAGAAATCTCCCGCCAACCCGAACTGGTGGCACACCCGGCTGGCTGCCGTGCTCCGCAAGGTCTACGTGAAGGGACCGGTGGGCACGGAGCGCCTCGCCGGCGAATTTGGGGGCGCGCGGGACGCCGGGTCCTCCCCGTACCATCCCCGGAAGGGGAGTCGGTCCGTGATCCGCAAGGCCCTGATCCAGCTGGAAGCACTCGGCTACCTGAAAAAGGTCGACAAGGGCGGCCGGGCAATCACGCCCAAGGGCCAGTCGTACCTCGACGGGAAGGCCCGACAGATCATGACCCGTCTCGCGAAGGGGCGGCCCGAATTGACGAAGTACCTCTGAGGGTGCTATGGACGAGAAAGAGCTGGAGGCGATTCGTCGCAAGAAGCTGGAGGAACTCCAGCGCCAGTCGGTCGAGCGGCAGGCTCAAGAGGAGGTGGCCGCCCAAGCCCAGGCGCAACGCCAGGCCGTCCTGCGCCAGATCCTCCAGCCGGAGGCCCGTGAACGCCTGGGACGAATTACCCTCGCGTACCCGGATCTAGC
>JBHHWA010000113.1:0-3918 GCA_046756285.1 Thermoplasmata archaeon | reverse complement strand
GGGGACGGTGTGGGGGAAACTCCACGAGCTCGCGTCGGCCGCGTCCGTCGTCGTGGCGACGCGTTGAATGACGGAGCTGGCGCCGGACGCGTTCGCGTATGCGTACAGGTCATCGCTCGCGAAGGCATTCTGACACGAGGTCCAGTTGGTGCTGTACGCGCGACATCCAGTCGCGTCACCCTGGTCGACAACCGCCCCTGCGGGGACCAAGGGCGAGTCGAAACCCAAGAACGAAGGGAGCGCGAAGGTGGAGAGGAGAAGGCTGAAAGCAAGGACAACGGTGCGCCACGAGAAGACTCTCCCAGGTGAGAGGGCTCGAACTGGCCCTTTGAACACACGTCGCAAGTCTCGGGTCTGTCGGGAAAAAGCTTGTCCCTCTGTTATCAGAGGGGGCTCAAAATCAGCCGCTCACTCGCAACTGCTTAGCCTAAGGTTTCGGCTGCCTCGACGAGTCGGGGGTGCCGCGTCTCGAAGTACCCCCGGGCGGATCCGAGGAGGGTGGTACGCCACCAGGAGGTGTGGTCTTCGTACCACTTCACCACGTCCGGCAAGGAATCCCTGAAGGTGTGGGCGGGGGTCCAGCCCGTCTCGATGCGTACCCGGGCACTATCCACGGCGTGGCTCAACACGTGACCGGGGCGATCCTCCACGAGGGCGATGAGGTCATGGGGCTTGTTCAGGGCCTTTAGCACGGCTTCAGCGACCTGCAGGGTGGACCTCCGCTCCCCCGTCCCGATGTTGAATACCCGGCCCTCGAGATCCTCCCCCTCCAAGAGGAGGCGCAACGCGCGGCAGTGATCCTCCACGTGGATCCACTCCCGGCGGTTCTCCCCCGTGCCGTATATGGGCAGGGGCTGGTCCAGGAGGGCGGACAGCGTGAAGAGGGGGATGGCCTTCTCCGGGTGCTGCCAGGGGCCGTAGTTGTTCACGCATCGGGTGATGACCACCGGCACTCCGTAGGTCGCATGGTAGGCATAAGCGAGCCGATCGGCCCCGGCCTTGCTCGCCGCGTAAGGCGACCTTGGCTGGAGGGGGGCGGCCTCCGTGGAATCGCCCTCCCCCGCCTCGCCATAGACCTCGTCGGTGGAGATGTGCAGGAACCGCTTCACGCCGAGCCGCCGGGCCGCCTCCAGGAGGACGAAGGTCCCGTATACGTCGGTCGTCACGAAGGTGCCGGCCTCGGAGATGGAGCGATCCACGTGGGTCTCGGCCGCAAAGTGGACGACCCCGTCGCACCCGTCCATGGCTTCCTTCACGGCGCCCGGGTCGGTGATGTCGCCCTGGTGGAAGGTCACGTCCCCGGCGTCGACCAGCGCCTGGATGTTGGCCAGGTTCCCCGCGTAGGTGAGTTTGTCGAGAACGACGAGATCGTAGTCGGTCTCTGCCGCGAGAAGACGGACGAAGTTTGCGCCGATGAACCCAGCACCGCCCGTGACCAGCAGGCGCTCCATTGGGAATGAGGAACGGGAACACGAATAAGGCTTGTTGCTCGCGGCGGCCTATGAGATCTCCAACACCAATCTTCGCCTCGCGTCGGGACGGAGCAGGACGTCCTCGCCGCCTCTGAGATGGAGGAAGCGGGCCACGTCAGCGGGAATGCTCACGACCAGGGAATTCCCGGACTTCCGAACGGTCACCTTCTTGGCGAGGCCCCAGAGGCCGAGTTCCTTCGCCTTGGCCTCGATCGCATCCATCGTCTCGCCATCGACGAAGGTCTCTTCGCATTCTGTACACACCTCCGCGGGGTAGGTTCCTAGGGAGACGCCGAACATCTCCTCCTCGACCTCTCCTGGCACCAGGTCCCCCTTGCCGCACACTGGACACTTCTTGGCCATGCTACCACCTGGGGATCACCGAGATGACCCGGACCTCGTCGCCGTCAACCTCGTAGACGACCTCGAAGTACAGGTAGGTCGCCACGATCTTTCCATCTTGGATCCTCTTCTTTCCTCTTCGAATCGCCTCTTCGACCTCACGTCGGGAGATGCCCCGGAGGATCATGCGCTCTCGGGCATGCCGGGAGTAGGTAATCCGAGGCACTTGAATAGTAATACGTGTAGTACTTATATTCTTCGTACTACAGGTAGTCTGCCTGTTTGACGCGGTCGGAGCGGCCTTCCGAGAATCGTTTAACCTGCTCGCTCATGGGGCGGACGTTGACGCGTGTCCTCGTAATCGGTGCAAGCGGCCTCCTCGGCCAATACGTGGCCCGGGGAGCCATGGATCGCGGACACGAAGTTTGGGGGACTTACTTCTCCACACCGCTTGCGGAGGACGGCCTTCACCCTCTTCGGGCCGATCTGGCGAAGCCCGCGACCCTCCACAAGGCATTCGACGCAGCGGAACCCGATTGGGCGGTGCTGAGCGGGGCCCTGACCGGGGTCGACCATTGCGAGGAGGCTCCGAACAAGGCCATTCCGGTGAACGGCGAGGGCCCAGCGGCGGTGGCCCGACTCTGCAAGGATCGTAACGTTCGCCTGGTCCACATCTCCACGGACTACGTCTTCGACGGGAAGGGCGGGCCCTACGACGAGAGGTCGGATCCGAATCCGTTGAGCCACTACGGGGCCTCCAAGCGAGAAGGGGAGGTGCGGGTCTTTGAGGCGCTCCCGGACGCCCTCATCCTCCGGCTCTCTGCCCTTTACGGATGGAATCGACTCCGAGGGAAGGCGAACAGCGTGACGTGGATCCTGGCTCGCCTCCGGACAGCCGAGCGGGTGCCCCTCTTCGCGGATCAGCGCGTCTCGCCCACGTACGCCCACGAAGCCGCGGCGGCCATCCTCGACCTAGCCCCGCGCTCGACCTCGGGTTTCCTTCACGTCGCCGCGCCAGAGTGCGTCACCCGCTTAGAACTCGGGAAGGCCATCACGGATGTCTTCCATCTCCCCCGGTACCTCCTCGAGCCCAGCACCATGGCGAGCGCCAACCTCATCGCCCCACGGCCCGCCAACTCCTGCCTCACCTCCTCCCGGACCGACGTTCGCCTTAATACCCCGCCGCGTCCTCTGCGGGAGGCGTTGGCGCACATGAGGGATGCGGAGTGAAGGGCGTCGTGCTCTCGGGGGGCCACGGAACCCGCCTCCGCCCCCTGACCCATACGGGGCCGAAGCAACTCATCCCCATCGCCAACAAGCCCAACATCCTGTACTGTCTGGAGGACCTGCGGGACGCGGGCATCACCGACATCGGGGTCATCCTGGGGGACATCATGCCCGAACGGGTGCGGGAGGCCCTGGGGAACGGCGCGGAGTGGGGCCTCGACCTCACCTACATCGAGCAAGGCGCGCCGCGAGGCATCGCCCACGCCGTCCAATGCGCGGAGGACTTCGTAGGGGAGGAGCCGTTCTGCGTGTACCTGGGAGACAACCTCCTCAAGGGCTCCATCCGCCCCATGGTGAAGGAGTTCCGCGCCGGAGACCACGATGCAGGCGTCCTTTTGGCGCGGGTGCCCCACCCGGAACGGTTCGGGGTCGTGGAGGTGGGCGCCGACGGGCGCGTCCTCTCCCTGGTGGAGAAGCCCAAGGAGGCGAAGAGCGACCTCGCCCTGGTGGGGATCTACCTCCTGCGTCCGAGCATCTTCCCCGTGATCCAACGGCTGCGGCCCTCCTGGCGGAACGAGTTGGAGATCACGGAGGCGTTGGACAGCCTGCGGGCGGAGGGAGGCGACCTCGTGGCCCACATCGTCACCGGGTGGTGGAAGGACACGGGGCGCCCGGAGGACATTCTGGAGGCCAACCGGCTCCTGCTGGACGACCTCGAAGCGGCCACCGAGGGGACGGTGGAGAAGGGGGCGCGCGTGGAGGGCCGCGTTCAGATCGGGCCCAACTCGACCGTGAAGGAGGGGAGCGTCGTGAAAGGACCGGCCATCATCGGCAGGGATTGCGTGATCGGCCCGGACACGTACGTAGGCCCCTACAC
>JBHHWA010000112.1:0-3948 GCA_046756285.1 Thermoplasmata archaeon | reverse complement strand
GCATCATCCTGGTCATCGGGGGACTCCCCGGCGCTGGGAAGACCACCGTGGCCGAGGAGCTGGCCCGGCGGCGGGGGTGGGAGGTGGTCTCAGCCGGCGATCTCTTCCGCCAGTGGGCGGAGGAGAAGGGCATGGGCCTCGAAGCTTTCGGGCGGTTGGCCGAAGAGGACCACGCCATCGACCGCCGCCTCGACGAGGCCGTCCTGGCACGGGTGACCGACTTGGTCGCCCAGGAGGTCCCTCTCGTCGTGGAGGGGAGGCTCCCCGCCCACCTCTTGCGTGCCGAGGGCCAGCAGGCGTTCGCCGTGTGGCTGGAGGCGCCGCGCCCCGTCCGGGCAGCCCGCATCGCACAGCGCGACGGGCAGAGCGAGGAGGTCGCGCGTCGGGAGATGAAGACCCGCGAGGCGTCCGAGTCCCGTCGGTACGCCGCCATCTACGGCATCGACTTGGCGGACTTGAGCGTCTTCGACCTCGTCCTGGACTCGGCGGACCAGACGCCCGACGAGCTGGTGGAAGCCATCATGGAAGAGGCCGGCGTGTGACTGCCGCGAAGGCGCCGAGGGACGCCGCCCCTTCCTTCGGGAAGCCGCCCCAGGCGCGGACGGTCGGGGAACTGTTGCAGGCGGGGATGGTGGTCGTCGACAAGCCTCAGGGGCCCACCTCCCACCAGGTCTCGGCGTGGGTCCGGGACCTCCTCGGGATCGGAAAGGCGGCCCACGGCGGCACCCTCGACCCCCGGGTCACGGGCGTGTTACCTATCGCGCTCGGGCGCGCGGTTCGGGTCCTCGACGCCCTCCACGTGGGGGACAAGGAGTACGTGGGCGTCCTCCGCCTCCATCAAGACGTGCCCGAGGAGCGTGTCTCGGAGGCGTTCGACGAGTTCGTCGGGGAAATCTATCAGACACCCCCGGTCCGCTCGGCAGTCAAGCGCGTCCCCCGGGTCCGCCGGATTCACGAACTGAAGACGCTGGACCGCGAGGCCCGGGATACGCTCTTTCGTGTGCGCTGCGAGGCGGGCACTTACATCCGGACCCTCTGTGTAGATCTCGGGGAAGCCCTGGGCGTGGGCGGCCACCTGCAGGATCTCCGCCGGACCCGAACGGCAGGCCTCACCGAGGAAAGGGCCGTCCCCTTGAACGCCCTTCGAGACGCCTTCACCTACTGGAAGGAGAACGGGGAAGAGGTGGAGATCCGCGGCATCCTACGCCCCATGGAAGAGTTGTTGGACCACCTGGGGCGCGTCTTGGTGAAAGACACCGCGGTCGAAGCCCTTTGTCACGGCGCCCCTCTCATGGTCCCCGGCATCCTAGAGGCGGATCCCTCGATCGGTCCGGGAGAACTCGTGGTCCTCCTGACCCGGAAGGGGGAAGCGGTGGCGTTGGGTCGCACCCAGTCCGCGGCCTCCGAATGGCCGACAGCGAGGAAGGGGATGGCCGTGGAGTTGGAGCGGGTCGTGATGGACCCTGGGTCCTATCCGCGCCTCTGGCGCTGAGGTGGAACGCATCCTTTATTGGCCCGCGGTCCTATGCGAACCGCCCCAGTCCGACGCCGAGGTCGCCTAGTCCGGTAGGGCGCGAGCCTGGAGAGGACCCCTCGATAGCTCGTGGCGGGCAACCGCCTCGGGAGTTCAAATCTCCCCCTCGGCGCTCGACCCTTCGACGCCATCCTCCCGCATGGCCGCCTTGAGCCGGTCGATGGAGGGGACGGGTCGCGGGTCCGTGCCCCGCAGGACGGCCAGATACACGGTCACCAGGTCTCCCAGGAGGACGAGCGCAAGGAGACCCGTCACGAAGGCATCACTGGCAACCTCGACGGGGATCGCGGAGGTGCGCTCCTCGAGCAGGGCGAGGGTCTTCTCGAACCGCGCGTAGAGCGCCGTGTCCGGGGGGGGCATAAGGAGCACGGGGACGAATCGATCCGGATTCTCCCCCTCGAGCCAGCCCACGATCTCGTTGTGATTGGCCTCGGGCAAGAGGCTGTGCCACGCGAGCGTCTTCGCGTTCTCGTTGAGCTGGGTCTGCCATCGTCGGGCGACGCCCGCATAGGGCGGGGGACCGTAGACGATAGGCACCTTCCCCAGCAGTGCCTTGGCGATGCGCTTCGCGGGGTTCTTGGCCGCGGGGACGGCCGGGACCCACTCCTCCCGGATACGGCTCAAGTCCGTGAGGGCCCGGGGAGTCGCCTCCCCCAGGCGGGGTGCACCGACTGCGAGCAGGGATAGGAGCGGCGCCAGGAGATATCCGAGTGCCGCCCGAGGCGCGAAACCTGGAGGGACAGATGCATGAGGAACGCCGTGGGCGGCGGACATCTCGGCGAGTTCCCCGCCGGATCCAACCGTTAGGCAGGAGAGGCCCCGCTTCAACGCCTGCCGGTACGCAGAGAGGGTTTCCCACGTGTTCCCCGAGTAGCTGATGGCGACGAGGAGGTCGTCCGCGTCCACGTAGGGCGGGATGACAGGCGTTCGCGTCACCTGGACTTCCAGCCCGCCATACCACCGTCCCAGGGCATGGGCGAGGTCCCCGGCGATGGCCGAACCCCCCATCCCGATCACGAAGACCCGGCCGGAGGGCGGGGCCTCCGTCGCGGTCTCCCGGACACCCGCGAGCCCCTCCTCGATCTGCTCCGGAAGGGAGGCGAAGGTTCCCATCAGCCCGCTGGGGTCGACCTGGGCGAGGCGGGCGGGGTCGTCCAGCACGCAGAGGGATGGCCCGAGCCGTAGAAAGCGTTGTGTCGAGAAAAGGGACTAGCTTATTGGTAATTACAAAAATCTTATTAGAAGCTCGTTGGTGCCCCCACCGATGCGGGCCGTGGTGCGGGGGGCCCTGAGAGCCCTCCAGGGGAGGAGGCCGATTCTACTCTACGACGCGGACGGGCGTGAGGAGGAGACGGACCTGGTCCTCCCCTCTCAGTTTGTCACGTCCCGGTCGATCCGCCTGATGCGTCAGGAGGCCGGGGGGCTGGTTTGCACGACTCTTCCCACGCCGGTGGCCCGGCGCCTCGGGCTCCCGCTCATGGAGGACGCCCTGGGCCGTTTGAAGGGGGACTTTCCGGTCATCGATGGTCTCCTGAGTCATCGACCGTCCTACGACGCGCGGTCCGCATTCAGCCTGACGGTGAACCACCGGACGACCCGGACCGGGATTACGGACCGGGATCGGGCACAGACCGTCGGCGCGCTTGCCGTCGCCTGCCGCTATGCACTCTCCTCCGAGGACGGCCTGGCTCGGGAGGCGTTCATGCAGGAGTTCCGGGCCCCCGGACACGTCCATCTCCTCATCGCCGCGGAGCCCCTTCTGCGGGAGAGGCGCGGCCATACGGAACTCTCAACGGCCCTTCTCGTCATGGCCGACCTGCTCCCGAGCGCCACCCTTTGTGAGATGCTGGCGGACGGCGGCGGGGCCCTCTCCAAGGAGGAGGCAAACAACTATGCGACAGCCCGGCATCTTCCCTTCGTCGAGGGGAGCGACGTCCTCGAGGCTTGGGGAGCATGGTCCGGGTCATGGCGACGGGAGTTTTCGACATCCTCCACGTAGGGCATCTGCACTACCTGAAACAGGCGAGGGAGCTGGGGGACGAGTTGGTGGTCATCATCGCCCGCGACACCCGCGTGCGTCGGATGAAGCACGAGCCGGTGACGCCCGAAGCGTTACGCCTGGAGTTGGTGGACGCCCTGAAGCCCGTCGATCGGGCAGTCCTGGGGCATGAGGGGGACATCTACCAGACGGTGGAGGAGGTCCGGCCTGACATCATCGCGCTCGGGTGGGATCAGGATTTTGACGACACGGAAGTGGAGGCCGAGGTTCGACGCCGCGGCGTGCCCGCGAAGGTCGTTCGTCTGGCCAAGATGGAGGGGGACCTGGACGGGACCACCAAGATCATCAACAAGGTGATCGGCCTCTGGTCCATCCAGAAGCAGGTGGAGAGGGTTGAGGAAACCCCGCCCGAGGG
>JBHHWA010000111.1:0-3958 GCA_046756285.1 Thermoplasmata archaeon | reverse complement strand
AGCGGTCCGCTTAGCCCCCGATGCGGAAGACGGCCGTGCCACAGACCGGGCACGTTCCCTTCGTGGCGGGCTTGCCGTTCTTCATGGTTATGCGCATCGGGTTCTGAATCTCTCGCTTGGCCCTACACTTCACGCAGTAGGCTTCGACCATAGCTGACCCAGGCACGGATTAGCGTTCCCTTTTTAAAGGTTTCGGCAGTCATTCTCAGTCTGGATAACCAGAAACGGGCTCCAAAGGTTATATACAGACTCCGCTAGTGGTTCGCGGGAGCCTCTTTGCCCCTCTCGGAGGCGTCGTTATCACCCTCATCGAGGACCTGGTGATCCGCAAGGTGCTGGACAGCAGAGGGAACCCCACGGTGGAGGTGGACGTCCACACGACGAACGGCTTCGGCCGTTTTTCTGCCCCGAGCGGAGCGAGCACCGGGGCCCACGAGGCGCAGGCCTTCCCCGAAGGGAACGTGGACCTGGCGCTGGAGCGCTTTGACTCCCATCTGGTGCCGAAGGTGCTGGGTCTCGACGCCGTCTTCCAGGGGGAGGTGGATGACGCCCTGCGCGAGACGGATGGGACCGCGGACTTCTCGTTCTTGGGGGCGAACGCGGCCGTCGCCACCTCCTTAGCGGCCGCAAAGGCCGCGTCGGACGCCCTGTCACTGCCCCTCTACCGCTATCTAGGGGGTATGACCGCGAACCGGCTCCCTCGGCCCTTCGGAAACCTCCTGGGAGGGGGCGCCCACGCCCCAGGAGGGACCGTGATCCAGGAGTTCCTCAGCGTTGCCATGGGTCCCACCGTGGCAGACTCCGTCCAGGCGAACGCCCAGGCCCACCGGAACGTCGGAGAGGCCCTCCGGGCGAAGTTCCCCAAGGCGGCCATCGGTCGGGGGGACGAGGGAGCGTGGACCGCGGCCATCGAGGACGAGGAGGCGCTGGGCATCGTCGGGGACGTCTGCGCCCAGGTCCAGGACGAGCTGGGGTTCCCCTGCCGGCCCGCCTTGGACATGGCGGCCTCCGAGTTCTACGAGAAGGGCAAGTACCGCTACCGGGACCAGACGCTGGACCCCGCGGAGCAGATCGACTACGTCACGAAGCTGGTGGAGGACTACGACCTGTACGCGGTCGAGGACCCTCTCGAGCAGGACGATTTCGGCGGGTTTGGCGAGCTGACCGCCCGCGTGGGGGACCGTTGCCTTATTATCGGGGACGACCTCTTCGTGACCAACGTCGACCGCATCCGGGCCGGTGTCGAGGCGGGGGCCGCCAACGGCGTCCTCGTCAAACCCAACCAAGTGGGGACCCTGACGGACGCGTGGATGTCCGTGGACTACGCCCACGGACAGGGCCTCCGCACGGTGCTCTCCCATCGAAGCGGGGAAACCCCGGATGCGACGATCGCCCACCTGGCCGTGGCCTTCCGCTGCGAGGGCATCAAGACGGGCGCGGTGGGCGGCGAACGGATCGCCAAGCTGAACGAACTCATTCGGATTGAAGAGGAGCTGACCTGAGGTGGCGGAGGCAACGGAGAAAGCGACGGAGCGGCCCGAATCGCTCCTGATCTCGGAGGATGAGTACCTCACCAGCGGCATTCACATCGGCACGCAGCAGAAGAGCAGCGACATGAAGCCGTTCATCTACAAGGTGCGAACCGATGGCCTCTACGTCTTGGACATCAAGCAGACGGACGCGCGGATTCGGGACGCGGCCCACTTCCTGGCCACCTTCGAACCGGAGGAGGTTCTCGTCGTCGCCGCACGCCAGTACGGCCAGAAGCCCGCCCGCGTGTTCGCCGAGACCATCGGGTCGAGGGCCTTCCCGGGGCGTTTCGTCCCGGGCAGCCTCACGAACCCCGAGCTGCCCCAATACATCGAGCCGCGCGTGATCCTGGTGACCGATCCCGCGGCGGACCAGCAGGCCCTCCGGGAGGCGGTCAAGGTGGGCATCCCCGTCGTGGCGCTCTCCGACGCGAATAACGAGACCAAGTACGTGGATCTGGTGATTCCCACCAACAACAAGGGGAGGCGCGCCCTGGCGACCGTCTACTGGCTCCTCGCCCGGGAATTCCTCAAGACCCGCGGCGTGCTGAACGACGACAAGGAGTTTAAGCTGGCCATCGAGGACTTCGAAGCCACCCTCTAGGAGCTCCATGCGACGGCCCGCGGTCGCCGGCCAGTTCTACGCCGCAGACCGCGACGGCCTGGTCACGGAGATCGAGGCCTGCTATGCCTCCCCGCTCGGCCCCGGCCGCCTGCCGGAGCCCCAGGGCCAGGAGCGTAGCCTGGCCGGCCTCGTGGTCCCCCACGCGGGCTACATGTATTCCGGACCCGTCGCGGCCCACGCGTACCTCGCCTTGGCGGATGACGGGCTCCCGGACACCTTCGTCATCCTAGGTCCCAATCACACGGGGTACGGGCTGCCGCTGGCCGTCGCCACGGACGACTTCCAGACCCCCCTCGGGTTGGCCAAGGTGGATCGGGCCCTCACGGAGGACCTGATGCAGGGACTCATCGAGGGGGACATGGAGGCCCATCGGTACGAGCACTCGCTGGAGGTGCAGATCCCCTTCCTGCAGCACCTAGGTGCGAAGGTCTCCATGGCGGCCCTATGCATGGGCCTGCAGGATTACCAGGCGGCGCGGGAGGTGGGGACCCAGCTCCGGGCCGTCCTCGAGGATCGCGACGCCCTCATCCTCGCCTCCACCGATTTCTCCCACTACGTGCGGCCGGAGGTGGCGGCTGCCAAGGATCGGCGGGCCATCGAACGCATCGTGGCCGGGGACGCGAAGGCCTTCCTCGGTACGGTGGAGGGGGAGGGCATCAGCATGTGCGGGTACGGCCCGGTGGCGGCGGCCCTCGTCGCCCTGAGGGGCCCGAAGGGGGAACTCCTGAAGTACGGACACTCGGGCGAGGTCGCTCCCATGCAGGACGTGGTGGGGTACGCGGCCATCGCCCTCAGGATGTAGCTTCGTCGATCCAGCGGAGGTAGTCCTGAGAACCCGTCTCCATCGCGTAGGCGACAACACATGGGACGTCATAGGAGTGTGCCTCCCGGGCAGCCGCGATGGCTTGTTCCACGCGTTCGCGCCGCGTCTTCATGATGACGGCGACCTCCCGCTCCTCCTCGATTGCCCCCTTCCAGCGATAGATGGACCGGATGGGAAAGATGTTCCCGCACGCGACCAGGCCCTCCTCGATCAATGAGAGGACAATAGAACGAGCCTCAGCCTCGGTCCTTGTCGTCATGTACAGCATGGCGTACATGGGGAGGGTCAGGCGCGGTCGGTTCATATTGTCGCACCTCTCCCCGACGATTACTCCGAGATATCGCCCGGCGTCTTCGGGTGTCCCACTCAAGTGTCTGTCGGTCCCTCCAATCCGGAGGTGCCGTTGCGGGGACTACCCACCTTCGTGGGCCTTCAGGCAGAGCCTGGGAACTCAAGAAATCCCTTGGAGCAGGGGGAATCTACTCTCTGTCCTCTTCCTCTTCCTCATCCGAAGCCCTCAAGCGGATGATCAGGCCAGCTATCAGCAAGACGGCCGCGGCGATGGCCAGTCCGACCGTGATCTGGAGGGCGTTCAGAATCGCAACGAGAGGCGTGGGAATGGTAATCGCGGACTCAAAGAACGCTTGAAGGCCTGTCTGAATCAGATAGGCCACGATAAAGAGACCGATTGCGGCAAGAAGTCCGAGAAACCCCCGAATCGCACTCAGCAAATACTCGGTACTAGCGATTTGCCTCCCCCCGTCAGGGGATGGCATCACAGACCTAATAGGTAACCGTTCGGTTGCTGTGTAATCCGCCCTTGGCCCAAATGGACGGAGGGACGGGATCGTAGACTCGCGTTTGACAATCGAGTTCGGAGGAGAGGTCCTGTCAGGCGTGGAGTTCGGGCGAAATGGGAATAAACGCATCTCTCAGCTTGAATATCATTCGTGAGAACAGCCTCGCTACCCTTTTACCAAA
>JBHHWA010000110.1:0-3960 GCA_046756285.1 Thermoplasmata archaeon | reverse complement strand
CGGCCTAGAACCTAGGTCCTACTCGAGCCGAGAGTTCATGGCGATCCTCGGAGAACGGCTCGACGACGAGACGTCGATCGTCCGGGCGGCCTACAAGCACGGAGTCCCGTACTTCGTTCCCACCTACCACGACAGCGGAATAGGCATCGGTCTCGTGAGTCATCTTGCGCAAAGGGCCGAGAAGGGAGAGGAGCCCGCTCGGATCGACCTCGTGCGGGACAACTACGAAATCGCGCAGATCCTGTGGAAGTCCTCCGCCCGAGCCGAGTTCCTCGTCGGAGGCGGAGTGCCGAAGAACTACATTCAGCAGGCAGAAATCACAGCCGAGACCCTGGGCCACGATTCCGGGGGATTCGACTACGCCGTGCAGCTCACCATGGACGTTCCCTACTGGGGCGGCCTCTCCGGGGCCACCTTCGAGGAATCGAAGTCTTGGGGGAAGATCCGTCCGGAGGCCCGGACCGCCCAGGTGTACGTCGAGGCCACCATCGGGCTCCCTCTCATCGTCGGGTACCTGCTGCAACGAGGCGTGCCCCAGCGGAGGAAGCGTCGCCAGTTCACATGGGAGGGCCTGGAGTTAACGGGCCTCGCCTGACCCTATCGGCCTCACTCCACGATTAGGAGCACGTCTTCCTTGCCGACGGCGTCCCCGGGCGTCACGATAAGTTCCTGAACCTCTCCGTCGACGGGGGACGGGATCTCGTTCTGCATCTTCATGGCCTCCAGGATGAGGAGGGGCGTGCCGGCCCGCACCCGGGTGCCTTCCCGAACGAGGAGGGCGATTACGCGTCCGGGCATGGGCGCGCGCACGGGGGTGGCCACCATTCCCCCGCGGGGAGATGCCTGCCGGAGGGCAGAGGAGGGCAGATACCCTCGGAAGGCGACGTCCAAGGGCGTTCCATTCAAGAACAGGCTCCGGCCGTCGAGGCGGAACTTGAAACGAGTGCGGCCGAGGGAGACCTGGTAAGCCCCGTTCTCCCCCTGTACCCGCGGGGCGAAGTCCTCCCCCTCAATGCGGACCTGGAGGTCCTCGCCGACCTCCACGTGGTACGGTTCCCCTTCAAAGACCACGTCGAACTGCAACGTCATGGTTTCGTCCTCGATGCTGTTCCTCGCGCCCCGCGCGCGTCCATGCCTTGGGCGAGCGAGGTCGTATCGGGAAGGCCTCCATCCGACGCGGGATCGTGCCCTCCGAGGCGACCGCCGCGGCGGCCAGAGCCGCGACGAGGGTCCGCCGTTCTCGCTCCTCCTTCATCCGGGCCCCCTCCAGCGCTTGGATGATTCTCCGTTCCTGTATGAAGCGGATGGAAAGCTGGCCGGCCTGAAAGGCCTCGTCCCGTAGGACGGCCTCATGGAAAGGGATGTTCGTGGTTATGCCCTGGATGAGGGTCTCCCCGAGGGCCCGGCTCATTCGGCGCGTCGTCTGCTGCCGGTCCCGACCGTAGGCGATGATCTTGGCGACGAGGGGGTCGTAGGCGGTAGTGACTTCCGTCCCCACCTGGAGGGCGGTGTCGACACGTACCCCCGGGCCGGAGGGAAGCCCCAGGTGCGTGACTCGGCCCGGCGAAGGCAGGAAGGAGCGATAGGGATTTTCGGCATTGATGCGGCATTCCAGGGCCCATCCGCGCAGGACAACATCCTCCTGCTCCAGCGACAAGGGATCGCCAGCGGCAAGGGCGAGCTGTTCGGCCACGAGATCCAGCCCGGTGAGCCACTCTGTGACTGGGTGCTCCACCTGCAGGCGGGCGTTGACCTCGTTGAAGTAGAAGTTCCCCCCGGAGTAGATGTACTCGATGGTCCCGGCGTTCGCATACCCCAGGGCCTCGGCCGCTCGAGTCGAGAGGGCACCAATCTCGTCCCGCAACTCAGCGTCGACGACGGGCGAAGGGGCCTCCTCCACCAGCTTCTGATAGCGGCGTTGAATGGAGCACTCGCGCTCGCCGAGGTGGATCGTACGCTTTCCGTCCGACAAGATCTGGAACTCGATGTGCCGAGCATGACGATGGTAGCGCTCGAGGAAGATGTCCGAGACGTCGAAGGCCGACAGTGCAAGGGATTGGGCGCGCTCGAGGGCGGGCGCCAGGTCCATGGCCTCCCGGACGAGCTCCATCCCGATCCCCCCTCCGCCCCCCGCGACCTTCAGGAGGACGGGGTAGCCCACGGCCTCGGCGGCCTCTTCTGCCTCCTCCGGAGACTCCAGTGGGCTGTCCGAACCGGGTGAGAGGGGAACGCCGGCCTCTCTGAGGACCGCCTTGGACCGCAGCTTGTCCCCCGTCACCTCCATCGCCGCGGCGGGAGGACCCACGAACACGATCCCCGCTTCGTCGCAGGCGCGAACGAAGGCAGGGTTCTCCGACAGGAAGCCGTACCCGGGGTGGATGGCCTCTGCCTCGGCCTCCTGGGCCACGCCCACGATGGCCTCGATGTCGAGGTAGCTCCGGAGGGGATCCTCGGATGGCACCTCGTGGGCCTCGTCGGCGTAGAAACGATGGTGCGAGGAGGCGTCAACAGGGGAGTAGATGGCAATCGTCTCGATGCCCAGCTCCCTGCAGGTCCGCATGACGCGGAGGGCGATCTCTCCTCGGTTCGCCACGAGGACCTTGCGGAACATCGCGCACGCGTGAGGCGGCGTCCTTATATAAAGGAGACGCAGCGTCGAAGGGGGATTCGTTGATTGACGAACTTCTAGAGGGGGATGTTCCCGTGCTTCCGGAGGGGCGCGGCTTCCCGCTTGTCCCGGAGGGTCTGGAGGGCGCGAATGACGTAGGGGCGGGTGTCCGGGGGTTCGATCACGTCATCCAAGTATCCGACCTCCGCCGCGACGTACGGGTTCGCGAACTTCTCCTTGTACTCCTCCACGAGCTCCCGTTCCCGGGCTTCCGGGTCCTTGGCGGCCGCGATCTGCTTGCGGAAGATGATCTCCACGGCACCTTCCGGGCCCATGACGGCCAGCTCGGCCGTGGGCCAGGCGACGTTGTAGTCGCCGCCGATGTGCTTCGAGCACATGACGTCGTAGGCCCCGCCGTAGGCCTTCCGGGTGATCACCGTGACCTTGGGGACATTCGCCTCGGAGTAGGCGTAAAGGAGCTTCGCCCCGTTACGGATGATGCCGCCGTACTCCTGGGCGGTTCCGGGTAGGAAGCCAGGGACGTCCACGTACGTCAGGAGGGGGATGTTGAAGCAGTCGCAGAACCGGATAAAGCGGGCGGCCTTGATGGAGGAGTCGATGTCTAGGGTCCCGGCCAAGACCTTGGGCTGGTTCCCCACGACGCCGACGGGGTGCCCGTCCAGCCGGGCAAAGCCGACGACGATGTTCTGCGCCCAGTGCTCCTGCACCTCCAAGAAGTCCCCCCCGTCCACGCACTTGAGGATCACGTCCCGCATGTCGTAGGGTTTCTCGGGGTCTTCAGGAACCACCGCGGTGAGGTCCGGGTCCTTCCTGTCCAGCGGGTCCCCGGTGTCCAGCACCGGCGGGTCCTCCATGTTGTTCGGGGGAAGGTAGGAAAGGAGGCGGCGTACGGTGTAGAGGGCCTCGTCCTCGCTCTCGGCGGCAAAGTGGGCCACCCCGCTCCGCTCGTTGTGGGTGCCCGCGCCTCCGAGCTCTTGGAAGCTGACCTCCTCGCCCGTCACCGCCTTCACCACATCGGGACCCGTCACGAACATGTAGCTCGTCTCGCCCACCATGATCACGAAGTCGGTGAGGGCGGGCGAGTAGACGGCGCCTCCCGCGGCCGGCCCCATGATGACGGAGATCTGGGGGACCACCCCGGAAGCTCGCACGTTCCGGTAGAAGATGTCCGCGTACCCGCCGAGGGAGAGGACCCCCTCCTGGATGCGGGCCCCGCCGGAGTCGTTGAGACCGACGATGGGGGCCCCCACCTTCGTGGCCATGTCCATGACCTTGACCACCTTCTTCGCGAACATCTCCCCCAGGGAACCGCCGAAGACGGTGAAGTCGTG
>JBHHWA010000109.1:0-3994 GCA_046756285.1 Thermoplasmata archaeon | reverse complement strand
GGCCACGGGACCCACATCGCGGGCATCGTGGCCAGCCAGAACCTCACGTATCGCGGAGTAGCCTATGGAGTCCGGGACCTCATCAACGCGAAGTTCGCCTTCCAGACCCTCCTGGGCGGAAGTCGTGGGTATTCGACTGGGCCATCGCCGAGGCGGGAGCCGACGTGATTAGCTTCAGCTTCGGCGATGCCGACAACGGGGATGGGGAAAGTGGTTTCACCCGCTACTTGGACGCCATCGTCGACGTCCTCGGGGTCCCCGTGGTCGTGGGTGCATTGAACTTTGGTCCAGGGGAGAACACCGTGGGAACCCCCGCGGATGCCTTCAACGGGATCACCGTCGGGAACATGAACGACAACCGGACCCCGAGCCGGGGGGACGACGACCTCCATCCCGCGAGTGGCTGGGGTCCCACAGGCGATGGCCGAAGGAAGCCGGATCTGGTGGCCCCTGGAACCGGCATTTCCTCTACGAGCAACCATTGGGACACGGGCCCCCCATTCGTGACCATGACAGGGACGAGCATGGCCACGCCGCACGTGGCGGGCGCCATCTCGCTCCTCTTGGGATTCCTCGGAGAACCGGCCTTCCCCGCCCTCCACAAGGCGCTCCTCCTGAATACCGCCGATGACCAAGGGCCGCCTGGGTTCGACGTGAAGTTTGGCTGGGGATACGTCAACCTGACTCGGGCCTTCGGACAGCGGAATCACAACGTCGTTGCGAACTTGAGCGGCGAACGCCCTTACCGCCTCTACACTGTGGGAATGGGCGAAGGCGATCGGGCCACCCTTGCATGGCAGCGTCACGTCTTCGTGGGTGGCCTGGGGTCAACGGATTTCTTTGCGGACCTCGACCTGGAGGCCTATCTTGAGGAGACCCACGAGCTGCTAGGCAGCTCCAACTCCACCGCCGAGAACGTGGAACAGGTTGCCCCGGGAGGCCCCCACAGGCCTGTGGTCCTGAAGGTCGCCGCCGGCGGCCCCCTCGATACCGAAGAGAAATTCGCCCTGGCGACCTCTCAATCGCTGAGCGAGGCGCGCCCACCGACCCTCGAGGTGGACGTTTCCCTACCCTGCGCCGTAGTAATGGGAGATGAGGTCGGCGTGACTGCCTCGATTCGAAACGCGGGGGAGCTTAGCGTAAGGAACCTTGCCTCCTCGCTGGAGGGAGCAGGGGGTCTCGACCTCGTCGTGGGGGCGATGAACGGCTCCTTCGCGTCCGTCGAGGCGGGTGAGGTACAGCTCGTCCGTTGGACGTTCCGAGCCCCCTCGGAGGGAGAATGGTCTCTCTCATTGAACGTCTCCGGTGCGGCGTTTGGGGTGGCCCTCTCGGCGGCGGCTCAAGGAACGGTCATCGTCCAGCCTACCTCCAGTCCCTTCGTAAGGGAGTTTAGGGCTTTTCCGATGGTCCAAGGCATCGGGGAGGAGGTCCTCTTCGAGGCGACGATCTGTGCCGGGGCGGGTATACAGGAGGCGTATTGGGCCCTTCTCGCGGCCGAGGGCTCGGAGGTCTCCAACCGATCCATGGAGGGCGGCCCTGACCCGTCCCGCTTCAGCCATCGTCAAACCTTCTGGTCCCTCGGCACACACGGGTTCCGTATCACAGGACGTGACGGAGATGGCTTGTGGGTCACGGTGGAGGGGAACGTCACCATTCTCGATCGGAGGGCCCCCGACATTCTCCAACCCGTCGTCCTTCCGTCCGTCAGCGAGTGGGGAGCTCCGATCAAAGTGCGTGCCCGCGTGCTGGACAACTCCACGATCGAGTCAGTCGGCGTCTCGATCGTTCTCCTCGGGGAATCGGAGGAAACCAACATCACTCTCCTACCCACATCGGAAGGGCATTGGGAGGCCCAATTGACCCCCCCGAAGCCGGGTTCCCACACAGCAGTCATCTCTGCCACGGACGCGGTGGGGATCACGGGGACCGCGACGTTGACCTTCCGTGTTGTCCAGGGGTTGCCCCCGATTGCGGGAATCGACGGGCCTTCCGAGGCGCAGCTCGACGTGCCCGTCACGTTTAGCGGGCACCCCTCGAGCGACGATTTCGGCGTCGCGTCCTTTGCGTGGGTCATCGAGGGCCCCGGCGAGGCTGGGGAGAAGGTTACCCGAGACGGCGAGACGATGGAACACACGTTCACCCAACCGGGAAGCTACCGTGTCATTCTCTTGGTGAGCGACTTCGCCGGCAACCTAGGCCTCGCGGAGGAGCACGTTCGGGTTCAAGCGCCGCCAGCCTCCTCATCATTCCCTCCCTGGATTCCCTACGTGATCCTTGTGAGCGCCGTCAGCCTCGTTGCGGGGCTCTGGATTTGGCGCAGGAAGTCCCGGTAGCACGCCGGCCGCACCGACGCAGAGAATCAGGCGGAGGCCATGCCTCTATCGCGCCTCCAACGGTGCAAGGGGATATACATGGGCAAGCCGTGATATAGGTACTAAAGAAGCCGAGAATGTCCCGAAGGAGGCGAGCTGTGCGGGCGTCCAGGCCTAGGCGCAAGACCGTGTCCAAGAAACAGAAGGGCCGCATTTGGACATTCGCGATTCTGGGGGTCCTTTTGGCCTTGATCCTGGCCGTGGTCTTGTCCAGTCCCCTCCTCCGACCTCCCGCGGGGCCCACGCCCCTCGAGATCGGCTTTACGGCCCTCGACGGACGCCGTCTCCTTACCTCGGACGGGGACTTTCGCGGAAAGGTCGTCCTCGTCGACCTCATGGCGGCCAACTGCCCGCCCTGCAACGCGGAGATGCCCGAACTCCTCGCGTTCCGGGAGTCCGTCCGAGGCCTGGACGTGGAGCTCATATCCCTGAGCATCTGGGTGGGCCAGGGTCTGGGGGAGGACGTGGAGGATCTGCAAGCCTTCCGGACGTTCTGGGGCTCCGATTGGACCTTCGGCGTGCCCGACGACACCCTCTCTCTCGTGGTCGAGTACCAGGTTCAATTCCCCCCCTTCAAGCTCCTCCTCGACCGGGACGGTCAGCTCGTCTGGACACGGCCCGGAGAGACCAGCAGCGACGTCCTGCTGGCCGCCGTCAACGAGGCCCTGTAGATGGCCGATCCCGTTCTGCTGAGTTTCGCGTACGGAGCGGGAGTCATCTCGTTCTTCAGCCCTTGTGCCTTTCCCATGCTCCCCGCGTATGTCTCGTACTACCTCGGGCAAGACAACCCGACGGGGGAAGCACCGCTCGCCCAAGGCCTCAAGGTCGGTGGGCTGACCCTGCTGGGAATGCTCTCCATCTTCGGCGGCTTGGGCCTCGTCTTGACCTTCATCGGGTCGCAGTTTCTCGCCCAGGCCATCCCCCTCTTTGGGCTGGGCATGGGCGTCCTGCTTGTGGCCTTGGGGGCTCTCCTCCTGGTGACGGATCGGCTGAGCTTCACCCTCCCCATCCGGGCCCCCAGCTTCCGTGGCCCCCTCTCCTTGTATCTCTACGGCGTCGCCTACGCCCTCGTCTCCCTCGGCTGCACCTTCCCGATCTTCCTGCTCGTGGTCACCGGGGCCATCCTCACCCAAGGCCTCCTGCAAGGCGCCGTCGTCTTCCTCGCCTACGCCGTCGGTATGGGCACGGTGATGATCTTCGTCTCCCTGGCCGTGTCCACGTCCAAGGATTACGTCGCGGACAGCATGCGCCGCGTCGTGCCCCTCGTGAAGCCGATCAGCGCGATTATCCTGCTCGCAGTCGGGGCGTACATGGTCTACTTCTATTACGGGCTCTACTTCGTCTGAGCCGTGCCCGACGAATCGCACCTTGGAGGGCCTGGCCGGGGGCGCACCGCATCGCAAGGGTGATACCGCCCTCCGGCTTTATTGCGGGCGATGACCGAATTCGTCGTCGTCCTCGTCGAGCCGAAGATTGGGGGGAATGTGGGGGCGGTGGCGCGCTCCATGGCCAACTTCGGGTTGCGGGACCTGACTCTCGTGAACGCCCCCGAACTTGGCGATGAGGCATATCGGCGGGCCAAGCACGGTGGCCCCGTCCTGAGAGCCGCCCACCACGTTCCC
>JBHHWA010000108.1:0-3996 GCA_046756285.1 Thermoplasmata archaeon | reverse complement strand
GACGTACGACTGCAAGGCCTTGCCCCAGGCGCGAGAGGCCTCGAGCAGGCCCTTCTCCGAGAGGGCACCCTCCCCTCCGTACGCCTTCAGCATCCGACGCTTCATGGGGACGAGGGCGGCGAGTCGCTCCCGGAGGGCCGTCTCGTCCACTAAGTCCCCCATTCGGATGCCAATCCGGGCGGCCTTGTCCTCGAAGGTCGGGCCGATGCCTCGCATCGTGGTCCCCGCCTTCAGGCCCCCCTTCAGGGTCTCCTCCAACCCGTCCAACGTCTTGTGGTAGGGCATCACGACGTGCGCCCGCTCGCTGATCCGGAGGTTGTCCACGGGATGGCCGCGCTCCCTCAGCTCCTCGATCTCCTCCAGGAGGACCTCCGGGTCCACCACGACCCCGTTGCCCACGAAGTTGAGCGTCTCCGGGCGGAGGATCCCGCTGGGAATGAGATGGAAGCGAAACACGTCCTGCCCGCTCATGACTGTATGTCCGGCGTTGGAACCGCCGTTGAAGCGAACCACGACGTCGGCCTCCTGGGCGCAGAAGTCGACGATCTTCCCCTTCCCCTCGTCCCCCCACTGGGTCCCAACGACCACGGTTCCAGGCATCGCGCGGCGCGGAACGGCGGGCTAATAAAAGCCACCTACGGCCAGCCGCTAGAGAGCTCCCTCTCTGGGGCAAAAAGAGGAGGGGCTGCCAGGTGGCGCACCGATCGAAGGCCAGACAGGCGTTGAAGGGGGTCGATGTCCAATACCTGAGGTCCGATTCTGGGCACGCACTCGCCAACCCGAGAGTCGCTGGCAGCCGGCATCGGGACCGCGGGGGAGAGAGGAAGGGAGCGCAATGCTCGGCCTCGACGCCTCCGTCCCACGCCCGCACCTCGGGGGCTTCTCAATGTGTACAGGCTATATAAATTCTATGATTTGTAGATTGCACCGTCGAGCCCGATTCCGCTCGGTTCCGAAAAACCCCTCGATGGCTTTTTATAGCGCATGTCGGCTTTTCGCCTACCATCCTGTCTGGCTGTGTGAGGGGGTCCTGGACTGGTCGAGCCTGTACGGATCAAGACGCGGGTCAACGGGCTCGACGAGAGGCTGCAGGGCGGCATTCCGGACGGGTTCCTGGTCCTCGTGGCGGGCCCGGCGGGGAGTCTGAAATCCAGCCTCGCATACCGCATCCTCTACTACGAGGCCCTTGAGCGCGGAGCCAAGGGGCTCTACGTCTCCCTGGAGCAGAGCCGGGCGAGCCTCCAGAGCCAGGCCCGAAGCCTCGGCCTCGAGCCCGAGAAGGCGGAAACCCTCCGAATCCTCGATCTGCGGGAGCTGCGTCGCGAGCTTCGAGATACCCAGGGTCCGCGGGACTGGTTCGCGGGGCTCGGCGCCCAGCTCGCGAGGTACAACGAGGAGACGGGCCTGGAGCTGCTTACGATCGACTCCCTAAACGCCCTCTACGCGCTGACTGATGTCCGGGAGCCTCGGCGCGAGATTTTCGACTTCTTCGAGGACCTGCGCGACCTCGAGGCGACGACCTTCCTTATCGGGGAGACCCCGCGGGACGGGACCTTCGGGCCCTTTCACGTCGTGGAGTTCCTCGCAGACGGGATCGTCCACCTCAACATGAAGGAGGTCGAGGTGGGCCTCACCCGGAGCGTGCGGCGGTACATCGCCCTCGTCAAACTGCGGGGGGTCAAGCACGATCTCGACTACCATCCCCTCATCGTGGACAAGGACCAGTTTGAGATCGTGGGGGAGTAGGCCCTCGGGGAGGGGCCGCACGTGAGCTTCCACGCGTTCCTCTCGTTGGGCGCCCTGCTCATCAACGGGATCCTCTTCGGCTACATCGCCCTCCGGGGCCCCCGCGGGACGACGGCCCGCATCTTCACCGCCCTGCTCTTCGTCTTCGCCCTCTGGGCCCTGCCGGAAACCCTCCTCCGACTCGACGTAGGCTGGACGGAGGCGGAGCTCCTGCTCCTGATTCGAATTCTCCAGACCGCCCTCTCCTTCATCCCCGGCATCCTCGCCCACATCGCCCTGGCCTACCCGCGCCCGCATCCGCTGTTGGACCGGCCCTGGGGACTCCTCGTCATCTACACCCCTTCTCTCATCTTCGCGGCCCTGGTCTGGGGTGGTGACGCCATCGTGGGTGGGGTGGGCCAAGGACTGTTGGGACCCGCCAACATCCCGGGCTCGGCCTACATCCCGATCGCCAGCCTCTACGCGGTGATCATCTTCTTTGCCCTCGGCTACCTGGCCCGCAACTACCTGCGTGAACAGGACCGGCGGGCGAAGCGCCGGTATCTCTTTCTGCTCGTGGGGGTGGGCATCGGGGTGGTCGGAGCCACGATCACGGAGATCTATGGCCCCTTCATCTTCGGGACGCAGGTCCGACTCGGCTTCGGAACCCTCTACACGACGGCGTTCGCCGCCCTCGCCACCTTCGCCATCTTTCGCTACGGCTTCCTGGTCATCGCCCCGGCCATGGAGCCCGCCTCGGCGGCGGGGAGGTTCGCCTGGGAACGCGGACGCAACTACGTCGTCCTGGAGCGGGGACGGAGCCACAGCTTTCGCGCCTTCCGTGGGCTCGCGGAGGAGGTCCCGGGCCTCTGCATGACCGCATTCCCTCCTCAGCTTCTGGCCGACACGTACGCCCTCCAAAAGACGCCCATCCTGTGGCTTTCCTCCCAGGAGGGGTACCCCCTGTCCCTGAAACCCACCTACCTGGAGGTGGACGTCCTCCAGACGCTCCTCACGTTCATGCGCGAGAACCCCGGGGCCGCCCTCCTTCTCGATGACCTGGAGTATCTGGCCCAGATCAACGGGTTCAAGGCCATCCTTCGTACCCTCTCCCAGACCGCGGCGGCGGCGAGCAAGTACCGATGCACCCTGCTTGCGAATTTGAACCCATCCTCCCTGGACCCGGTCCGGGTCTCGAGCCTTCGCGCCCTCTTTGACCAGACGCAGCGGGGGGAGGACGGAGGCTCTCCACCCAGCATCCCCCTTGCCGCGCCGGGCGCCGTGCTCTGGGTCGGCCGACGAGAGCATTGCTTCGCGGCCCTCGCCAAGGCGCCCGGGGAGGGGAAGACCGTGGCCTCGACGCTCTTTCCCGGCAAGCTCCGGGAGGCTTACTACCTCACCGATACGTCCTTCCTCTGGCTGTCCCCGGAGACCCACGAGGATTTCCCGTCCTACCGGCCGACGCGCTTGACCCTCGAGGTCCTTCGCGACCTGGTCCGGACGATGAAGCCCCGATCCTTGGCCTACATCGGCGAGCTCGATGTCCTGATCGAGGAGGCGGGCTTCCTGGAGGTGCTGGAGTACACGAAGCTCGCGGTGGACGCCGCCATCCAACGCGACAGTCTGGTGGTAGCTAGCGTGGAGCCAGATGCTGTCTCCGGGCAGGTCCTCTCCATGCTCGAAAAGCGGTTCGCGGGCACGGCGAGCTAGCCTACTCCTGTTCCCGCAGGATCTCCCAGAGTTTCTCCTGAAAGTCGTACTCCGACTCGACGAGCCGGCGCATGAAATTGATGACCTGCCCGTGGGGGTCCAGCCCGTTCCGGTCGCAGAAATCCCGATAGCGCTGGAGGAGCTCGGCGTCCATCCGGATGTTGAACTGGGACTTCTCCCCTTTCCCGCGGCCGGCCATCAAGGGCCCCTTTCGGCGGCGATACTTCGGTGTCATTATAACTACCTTTGCTACCCCTGTCAGTGACGGAATTTCCATCTATGCTGGATATCTTTCCTACTTATTATAGCAATTGTTAAATACTTCCGCCCGATTTCCGCCACTGATAATCAGGTTTGCGAGGACCTGATTGTGGGGGATTGATGGCCACGACGGAGCGGCTCGACGTCGAGTTCGAGGATCGGCTACGGAGGTTCTTCGCCCCTCGTCCTTCCACGCTCCCCCTTGACGATGGCGACATCCTATCGGGCTTCCCGGACTCGGATGTCCTCGTCGCCAAGTTCCACGAAATCTGGGGGCGGATCGAGGAACACCTCGACGTG
>JBHHWA010000107.1:0-4022 GCA_046756285.1 Thermoplasmata archaeon | reverse complement strand
GCCACGTCCGCTCGAACTTGATGTCCCCCGTGACGGCGACGTTGTAGAGGCCGTCGCCGATGTGGAAGTGGGTCGTCGCGCTTCCGAGGATGTGGCCGGCGTTCTGCAGGGTGAGGCGGATGTCGGGCGCGATATCCGTGGTCTCGCCGTACTTCAGCGGGATCGTCCGCTTCACCGCCTCGCGGATCTGCGGCGACTCGTAGGGCGGCTTCTTCCCCTCCCCGAAGGCCACCTTGATGTAGTCGATCTGGAGAAGGGAGGCCAGGTCACGGGTGGGGGCTGTGGTGTAGATCGGCCCGTCGTAGCCGTACTTGTAGAGGACCGGTGCGAGGCCACAATGGTCCAAGTGGGCGTGGGTCAGGACGACGGCGTCCAACGCCTCCAAGGGCAACACCTCGGGGGCGGCGAGGTACGGGCCGCCGTTGTTCTCCGACCCCATGTCCACACCGACGTCCACGAGAACCTTGCTCTCGCGGGTCATGACGAGGAGCGCAGAGCGCCCCACCTGGCGGAACCCGCCGAGGCTCGTCACGCGAACGTACTGCTCACCCGGGGCCATCTTGCGGGAAATGCGTCGCCCCTGCCGGCGGAGGAAGTCCAGCCGCTCGTCGTGGACGGAACGGAGGTACTGTCGAATCTCATCCACCGTCTTCGACGGGATGGGGGGGGCACGAACCACCTTGGGGACCCAGCCGATGCGCCGCTTGACTTCGTTGAGGACCGCTCCCTGGCGGCCGATGACCAGCCCGGGGGAGAGGGCCTCGATGGTGACTTCGCCTGTCTCCTCCTCGAAGTGGATATTCTGGATCTCCGCCTCCTCGGGGATGAACTGCCGGATGGCGGCTTCGGCGTCCTCGACCGGCGCGAGAAGGGAGGGATCGGGGCGGATGGCGACGCGGCGGCGCAGCCCTTGGGCTAACTGACGGACGAGGTCCTGATTGTCCGCGAAGACGTCCATGTTGCGCGTGTAGATGACGACCACGGGACCCTCGAGGTCCACGTTCGTCAACTCGACGCCTTCAGGGACGATTTTTCTTACGATGTTCTCGGCTTCGCCGAGGGTTGCGTCCAGCGACATGGGCTTATGCACCCAGCTGTGTGAAGGGTGTTCACGTGAGGTTCATCTTTTTCGCACGCTTCTCGATCTCCTCGTCGGAGATCTCATCGAAGCCGGCCTCGGTGATGCGGACGACGTTGATGCCGTCCCCCGAGGCGGCGTCGCGCTTCATGGCGGCCGTGATCGCCCGGATGGCGAGATCCGTGCCCTCGTCGGCGGTGATGCCTTCATCGTACTGGTCCTCCAGCACCCCGTAGACGTAGGGCGAGCCGGATCCGGTCGTGACGTAGTTGTCCGGGAGCGAGCCCCCCGCCAGGTCCAGGGAGTAGACGTGGTTCCCCTTGGTGTCCACGCCCCCGATGATGAGTTGGACGAGGTAGGGAGCGAATCGGCGGGCGGATAGGATGTTCGCGGTCAGGGTCGCCGCGGCCTCCACGGGCATGGGCATCCCCCGCTTCAAGCGGTAGAGCTCCACCTCGGCCGTGATGTAGCGGGTCAGGGACTGGAGATCCCCCACCAGCCCGGCCGTCGTGATGGCTAGGTTGTCGTCGAGTCGGAAGACCTTGCGGGTCGTCTTGTGGGCAATCAAGGTGCCCGCCGTCGCCCGCTTCTCCGCGGCCATGACCACGCCGTCCTTGCAAACGAGTCCGAGGGTGGTCGTCCCGGACTGTAACTCCGCGTTAGCTTCCGACATAGTACCCTCACCTGAAAAGGGCCAAAAACTGCGATTCAAACTAGGATTCGACCGTATATAAGCGTTGTGGGGTCGGTCCTGGGACGGAGAATCAGGCGTCAGGACGCCGCCATTTTCTCCTCGATGAAGGCCCCGACTTGGTCCACGTGCCCCTTGACGCGGACCCGGGGGAAGACCTTCCGGAGAGTCCCTTTGGGGTCAATGACGAAGGTCGTACGGACGATGCCCCAGTACTCCCGGCCGTACTGCTTCTTCAGCTGCCACACCCCGTAGGCCTCCGATACGGCGTGGTCCGTGTCCGCCAGGAGGGGGAAGGGCAGGGCGTGCTTGTCCCGGAACTTCTCGTGGGACGCGATGTCGTCGTCGCTGACCCCCAGGACCTCCGTGTTCGCGTTCCGCAGGCGCACCAAGTTGTCGCGGAAATCGCAGGCCTGTTGCGTACAGCCCGGGGTGGCGTCGCGGACGTAGAAGTAGAGGATGACGTTCTTGCCTCGGAGATCGTGGAGGGAGATCTCGCCGCCCTCGGAAGACGCGAGCGTAAAGTCGGGGGCCGGCTGGCCTTCCGCAGGCAGCTCGTCGGCCATACCCGTGCACACAAGCTGCCCCACTTCAACCTTCCTGCGGGGCGGCGAGCCAGTCGAACCATCACTTTCGGCCACCCCCCGGACAAACCGTTACAGCCCGTCGTTCCGTGACTTTGGTCATGGAAACGATGGAAACGATGGAAAGAGAAGACGCGAGGAAGAGGGTCATCGTGTCCTACGATGTGGACGGTGCCAGGCGCTCCCTTCGATCGAAGGTCTATCGGATGGTCTTCGGCTACAAGACGACGAAGGGGACGGGCCCGACGAGGAAAGTATACCGATACACTGGGTTTGCGGATCAGCCTGGGTTCCAGCACCTGGGGCAGTCGGTCGTGGCACTTCGACCGCGAGATGCGGAACGACTCCGCTCTCAGCTCGGGGAGTTGGGTATCAAGAACAAGGGGACGCCCGTGCTATTCCTCGAGTGATCGTCAAATGTACCGTGACTTGTCACGGGCCGCTTACTGAGGGCTTCCATGGCTTGCTCCTCCATGGCAGCCAGAAGTGCCGACTTCCCCGGCCAATATTTAAATATTGTGCGTTCCCTAAAAACGCGGGCTTATGGCGGAAGTGGAGATTGTCACTCGCTGTCCCGAATGCAACAGCCCTCACCTCGTTCGGGACTACGAACGGGCCGAGGTGATCTGCGAGGATTGCGGGCTCGTCCTGGATGAGCAGCTCATCGATGAGGGTCCCGAATGGCGGGCCTTCGACTCCGAACAGCGGGAGGCTCGGGAGCGGGCGGGTCCCCCCTCGACCATCATGAGCCACGACAAGGGCCTCTCCACCCAGATCGGTTGGCGGAACAAGGACGCGTACGGGCGGACGATCCCCCACCGTTCTCGCGCCCAGATCTACCGTCTCCGGAAGTGGCAGCACCGCATCCGAACCTCGCGGTCGGGGGAGCGAAGCCTGGCCCAGGGATTGACGGAAATCAACACCATGGCCTCCAAGATGGGGTTGCCCCGCCACGTCCGGGAGAGCGCCGCCGTGCTGTATCGGAAGGCCTCCACCAAGAACCTCGTCCGCGGACGGAGCATCGACGAGGTCGTGGCGGCCACCCTCTACGCCGCCTGCCGGCAGTGTGGCGTCCCGCGCACCCTCGACGAGATCGCGGACAAGTCCGCCGTGGAGCGCAAGAGCATCGGGCGGACCTACCGGACCCTGACCCGGGCCCTCGGGCTGAAGCTGCTGCCGCAATCCCCCCGGGACTACATCCCCCGATTCTGCAACAAGCTCGGCCTGGACATGGAGGTCCAGCGCAAGGCCCTGGAGATCCTCGATGCGGTGGAGCGGGAGGAGCTCGCCTCCGGCGTGGCCCCCTCCGGGGTCGCCGCGGCCACCATCTACATCGCCGCCATGCTGAACGGCCGGCCATGCACGCAGAAGGACGTGGCGGAGGTCGCCGGGGTCACCGAGGTCACGATTCGGAATCGGTACAAGGCGATCTCGGAAGCCCTCGGCTACGAGGTTCACCGTTAGGCCTTCGGTAACGTTTTATCGGCCTCGCGACTTGCGAAGGAGGGTCCCATGGCCGAGTCTATCAAGGAGGGCAACCTGGTCTACCTCGAGTACGACGGGTGGATCGAGGGCCCCGCCGGCGACCCCCAGCTCTTCGATACCACCGACGAGGAGCGGGCCAAGGAGAACGACCTCTTCGACGAGAAGCGGAACTATGGGGAGCTTC
>JBHHWA010000106.1:0-4174 GCA_046756285.1 Thermoplasmata archaeon | reverse complement strand
CGAGCTGGAACGGCGGCTCAAGGCGGAGCTCGCGGAGAAGGAGCGGGAATACCTCGACAAGGAAGCCGAGATGAAGAGGCAGGTCATCGACCTCGAGGGAGAGGTCGAACGGCACAAGATCGAGGCCAAGCTCAAGGCCGAGGCCATGGAGCTCAGCGGTCAGAGCGGGAAGGACATAAACGCCGAGCTCACGGAGAAGGCACGCGAGTTGCAGCTCAAGGAGCGCGATGTCATCCTGAAGGAGCAAGAGATGGAACGCCTGCGGGAGGAGCTGGCGGTCCAGCAAGATGAGGTCAACAAGCTGAAGGAGCCCCTCGGGTACAAGGAGGAGGAACTCCTCCGGCGGGAAGAGGACCTGATCTATCGGGAAAAGCTCTTGGAGCAGGACAAGAAGCGCTCGGCGGCGGCCCGGAACCAGGCGAGCTCGGTGGAGGAGGCCAAGCTCAAGGAGCGGCTGGAGACCCTGAAGTCTGAGATCTCGCAAAAGGAGGAGGAGGTCCGGGCGAAGGAGGCCTACCTCACCTCGAAGATGGACGAGCTCCGGTTGCGCGAGCAGGGTCTCATTGAGGAGGACATCGAGGCGCGGGAGGAAGAGCGTGCCCTCGAGTTCAAGGTGGAGAAGGTCAAGACGGGCACGCCCCGGCTGGATGACCTCCTCCTTGGCGGCATCCCGTTTGGTTCCAACGTCTCCGTGTACGGTCCCCCCTTCATCGGGAAGGAGGTCATGGTCAACGCCTTCGTCGCCGAGGGCCTCAAGAAGGGCGTACCGGCGATCTGGGTTATCACAGACAAGACGCCCGATGACATCCGAGATGAGATGCAGTACGTGGTCCCCGGGTACGAGGAGTACGAGAACCTCGGGCTGGTCCGCTACATCGATGCCTACTCCAAGGGCATGGGAGCCACCACGGAGGACCCCTACGCGACCTACATCGACGATCCCACGGACCAGGCCGCCATCCTCGAGGCGGTCGATCGGGTGGCCACCGAGATCATGTCGGAACACAAGACGTACCGCCTCGCGTTCCGTTCCATCTCAACCCTGATGGCGTACCTCGACCCCGCCTCCACGTTCCGGTTCCTGCAGCCCTTCGCCGGGCGGCGGAAGCGGGACAAGGCCGTAACCCTCTACGTCATCGAGAAGGGGATGCACGGGGAGCAGGACATCCAGATGCTCGGCAGTTTGATGGACGGCATGGTCGACTTCAAGGTCGAGCAGCTCAAGACCTACGTGAGCGTGAAGGGCATCTCCGATGCCCAGTCCCGCGCCTGGATTCAGTACATGTACTCCAAGCAGGGTCTCAGCATCGGGTCCTTCACCCTGGACCACATCCGGTAGGGCCGACGCGGCCGAACCCCGCGGTTCCTCAGGCGACCTCCATCCCGCTCGACTCCTTTCCCCCGCCTTTTAGCTTGATCGTGGGCAGGGGGATGGGCGGGGGGAGGCGCAGGTCCTTCGCGATGACGACGGCCTCTTGGATGCAGAAGGACATGATGGCCGTGTGAATCTGGCTCGCGACCTCCTCCGGCATGTTGCCCGTCTTCTCCCAGACCTGGGGCAGGGTCGCCTCGCCTTCGAATCGCAGGTTCCCTTCGATCTGAATGACCCCGACCCCGCTGTAGTTCACGATGAAGCGGAAGTCCACCCCGGAGGTCCCCTCCTGGGGGTAGACTCGGGTGACGGTGCTGTTATGGTCGACCCGGACGTTCTTGAACCGCTCCCCGGTCTTCGCGAACCGCTTTCCCTCGATGGAGGTCAGCTCCATGCTCTTGACGGGCATGCTGGAGGGAGAGAGCGAGCCGGCGGTATAAGCGTTCTAGCCACCCGTATCGGACAGACTCCCCTGCCCTCCTTCTCGTTTATATCCGAGTGGTGATAGACGCGGCGGAATGACGGTCTACGTGGGGCTCGACGATACGGATTCCCGCCGTGCGATGTGCACGACCTACGTGGCGACAGAGCTACTCGCCCGCTTCCACGAACTCGGCTGGGACCTGCTGGGCTACCCCCGCCTCGTCCGGTTGAACCCCAACATCCCTTGGAAGACGCGGGGTAACGGGGCGCTCTGCCTCCGATTCGGGCACGGGGCGGGGTCCCCTCACCTCGTCGGCGCATTTCAGGGCTGGACCGCGAAGGCCTATGCGTCGGGCGGAGGCCGGGCCCCCTCCGAGACCCTCTACCGGGTTGCCCAGGACACCGTGCTCGACCTTGCCGACTTGGACGAGCCAGATACGCAGCCTGGACTCGTTGTGACCCGAGAGCGTCCCCCCGAGAGTCTCTATTGGAAAGCGGTGCGGGACGTCGTCTCTCCGGCGGAGATTGCGCAGGACCTTGCGCGCGCCGACTTCACATTCTCTCCGAAGGGGGCTCGCGGCCTGATTGGAGCCCTCGCCGCCCTCGCCTGGAGACCCCACGACAGGACGTTCGAGGTGCTGGCGTACCGCGAGTCCAGGCGCTGGGGCACCCCGCGGGAGGTCGCCGCCGCGGACGTTGCCGACCTCGATGGGCGCTTTCCTCGCACGTTCAACAATTACGACCCGGAGGTCGATCACGTGGCCATCGCACCCCGCTCCCCCTGCCCCGTCTTGTTGGGGATCCGGGGGGAGCGGCCCGCGGAACTCCCGCTCGCCCTGGCCACGCTCCGCGGGGAACCGTTGGATCGTTGGCTCCTTTTCGAAACCAACCAGGGGACCGACGACCATCTCGTGGATCGTCGCGTGGAGGAGCTCCGTCCCCACACGTCCGCCATTCTGGAAGGACGGGTGGGTGACCCGCCTCGAACCGTCCGGGGGGGACACGTCGTGTTCTCACTCCACGACGGCGCCGAGGTCGATTGCGTAGCGTACGAGCCCTCGAAGTCCTTTCGTCGGGTCGTTCGTCGCCTCCGTCCCTGGGATCAGATTCGCGTGTCCGGATCCATTCGCTCCGAACCCGTGGCGATCAATCTCGAGAGGCTCGAGGTGGTGGACCTCGCTGTGGATTCTGTGAAGCTGGAGAACCCCCGCTGCCCCCGTTGCGCGAGATCAATGAAGTCGGCTGGGCGCGGCGCGGGCTATCGTTGTCGGCGATGCAGGATCCGTGCCGGACCCGAGGAGGCCCGATGGGTCCCCTTAGGGCGTGGCCTCCCGCGAGGACTTTACGAACCCCCTGTGTCGGCCCGGCGGCACCTCAGCAAGCCCCTCAAACGCCTCGCGCCCTCTCAAGAGGCCTTCGCGACCGTCCGAATCGCCTCTGCTAGGATGTCCATACCCGCATCCAGGAGTTCCTCCTCGATGGTGAGCGCGGGAATGTAGCGGACTACGGAGGTCCCGCTGGGGAGGAGGATGAGGCCCCTTCGGAGCGCCTCTTCCAGAATGGCGTTGCGTGCCTTGACGGCCGGTTTCCTTGCCTCCCCATCCTGGACGAATTCCGTCGCCCGCATGAGCCCAAGGCCCCGGTTGTCCCCCATGATCGGCAACTCCTCCTTCAGCTCCTCAAGGCGCTTGTGCATGGCCTCCCCGAGGCGGGCAGCCCGTTCCGGCAGTCTCTGCTCCTCGAGGATGCGGAGGGTCGCCAGGGCGGAGGCGCAGGCCACGGGGTTACCGCCGAACGTGTTGCTGTGGGCGCCCGAGACCCCGAAATCCAGATCCGCGTTGAAGACGAGGGCCCCGATGGGGAGCCCGGAACCCAGGCCTTTCGCGACGGCCACGGCGTCGGGGGTCACCCCGGCGTGCTCCACGGCGAACATGCGACCCGTGCGACCCAACCCGGTCTGGACCTCGTCGGCGATGAGGAGGATGTCGTTTTGCTGCGCGATGCGTGCGATCTCCTCCATCCACCCGGGAGGCGGGACGACGTACCCGCCTTCGCCCTGAATCGGCTCGAAGACGAGTCCCGCCAGCTCCGAGGGAGGAACGACTTTCTGGAGGTACTCCTCCTCGATGACCTGGGCGCACCAGATGTCGCACTCGGGGTAGGTCAGCCCATAGGGGCAGCGATAGCAGTAGGAATACGGAACGAGGTTGCCGCCGGGCATGACGGGGAAGAATCGTTCCCGCTGGACCCCCTTACTAGAGGTCAGGGCGAGGGACCCCATGGTCCGGCCATGAAAGGCGTTGAGGAAGGCCAGGAACTGCTTTCCGGGGCGGTTCCAGCGCGTCACCTTGATGGCGGCCTCGATGGCCTCCGTCCCCG
>JBHHWA010000105.1:0-4177 GCA_046756285.1 Thermoplasmata archaeon | reverse complement strand
GGGCCCCGCGGATATCGCCAATCTTGGCCCCCGTGAGGATGAGGGCTGCCATGACGAGGGGGTAAAGCGCTATGGCCGCCTGGACCGCGCTTACCTCCGTCCCGAGATCATTGGCGATGGCGCTCACGGCCACGTTCATCATGGTCATGTCCAACGAGAACATGAACACGGCAAGGACCACGACCAGGAGAGGGGCCCAGAGGGCGAATCCCGCTCCTTCCGCCATACCCTCCGCCGTCGCCTTCTCCCCCTAGGTCGGAGTCGGAAGAGCAGCCCTAGTAAGAAGTTTTCCGTGAGACGTGTTAGAGCGCTTCGCTAAAGGTCCACATACACAGCGTCGCCCTCGACCGTGACCGGGTAAACCGGGAGGGGTGGGATGGGACGCAGGTATTCTCCCTTCCCCGTCTCGAGGTCGAACTCGCTGCCGTGACCGGCGCAAGTCACCCTTAGTCCCTCAAGAGTGCCCTCGCTGAGATCCCACTCTTGATGGGTACAGATGGCGCCCATGGCACGAAATTGACCCCCCACATTCGTTACGAGGATTTCCTCCCCTTCCACGTTCACTGTCTTCATCGTGTCCGAAGGGATCTGGGAAACTGAAGCCACACGGACACGCCGGGGCAAGATAGACAGAGAGTCCTGACTGGGGAATAATGCTTCCTACCCTACTCGTTTCGGACTGCGACGCCCCACACGAGCATCATGCCCCCGAAGAATACCGTCATGGAACCGGAGAACAGGAACGCGGGGAAGGACGCAATGCAAATCGCCTCGCCGTCTGGGGCCACGATCGCTGCGGTGCATACCTGCAGCGTGAGCATGAAGATTCCCAGGATTATCGTCAGAGCTCCCAGCACGAGAAGAGATATGGACCAACCACCCATGAGGCCGGCCGAGACGCACGTGGCCTATAAGGGTGTGGGTCATCTCGAGAGGACAGCGTTTCCGGAGGGAACAATGGAGAGCGAGTTTTCCTGACCCTCCCTTCGTTGCCTGGGCAAGGAGTGGGTCTCCTGGGCGAATCCGAGCAGTGTCAGCCCGACCACCCATCCAATGGGAACTCCTACTCCTCCACCGGTGCGAACTTGCCACCAGGAATGAAGAGGCCCACGACGAATGCCAACACGATGAAGGCGACGGTCGCCAACATCGCCGAGCGCATGGCGTTTACACCCGCCGTTTCAAAGATCTGAAGCACCAACGCCTGGTCGTCCGGAGGAAGCGCCCCGATGATGTCCTGGATCTCTTGGTTGGACAGCTTCTTGAGCGCGTCTTCCAAGGCGATGGCAAGCTGCTCTCGCTCCTGAGGGGTCAGCGTGACTCCCGCCTCCTCCGCCACCGCGTCCACCACAGCGACAAAGAAGCCGACCAGGAGGAGGGATCCAACGACCGCCGTGCCGAGAGAGGTACCCAACTGCGTGTTCGCGTTCCGGGCGCTCGAGGCCTCGTTCCGTTGCCTCTGTCGGACATAGGAGAGGATTAGATTCACGATCGGCCCGAGCAGGAGTCCCGTGCCGACGCCGAAGAAAAGGCCTGGAAGAACCAGATCGGCGAGGGCCAATGCCGGGGAGATGACGGCCCACGTCAGAAGGATTCCGATGCCCGCTAGCGCAAGGCCGCCGAGAATCAGGTACTTCGGATGGAAGCGCGCGCTCAGACGGGGCGTCAGGAAGGAGAAGACCATTGCAGAGATGGAGAAGGGCACAAGGGCGACCCCCGTCTCAAAGGCACTGAATCCACGAAAGGACTGGAGAAACACGGGGATGGTGAAGATGAACCCCATCATGGCGATCATGAAGATGGCGTTGGTCGCGACCGAGCGGATGAACCCCCGGTTGTTGAGAAGACCCGCGGTGAACAACGGCGTTTTGTTGTTGCGCTCGCGGCGCGTTTGCCAATGAAAGAACGCCGCGACGAGAACGAGGCCGAAGAAGATGAGCCAGATGCTAGGGGAGAGCCCGAGCGGGTTGATCTGAATGCCACCCACAAGGAAGGGACGCCTTGGGAAGACGAGACCGAAGTCGGGGGCGAGAAGAATCCCGACAACGATCGAAAGCGTCATTAGGACGGAGAGGACGGCCCCAACCCAATCCAGCGTGCCCGTCCGGTCGGGCTCGGTCTCGCGGAGATAGCGCAACAGGGGGATGATCGCAAAGACCCCGATCAGTTCGATTCCGAAGCCCAGCCTCCAGGTCGAGAAGGTCGTCAAGAGGCCCCCCAGAATCGGGCCGACTGCCGCCCCGACGGCCTGCAACCCGCCCAGTACGCCAAAGGCGAGGGCGCGATGGGTGCCTCGGTAGTGGGCGAAGGTCATTGTGAAGGTCAGGGGCAGAATGAACGCGGCGGCGATCCCCTCGAGGAAGGACCAGCCGAGAATGAGAATGCCGAGGCTGGGGGCCAGGGCGGCCACTGTGGTTCCGACCCCGTAGATGCCCACTCCGATGATGAAGAGGCGCTTGTTTCCCTTCAGGTCCGCGACCTTTCCCGCAAAGAGCATAAGGGATGCCATGACCATGGCGAAAAGGGCGATCCCACCCTGGACACCGCTTACAGTGGTGTTGAGGTCCTCCGCAATCTGAGGCACTGCCACCGTCATCATCGTCGTATCCAACACGACGATGAACGTGGCAATGGAAAGGGCGAGGAGGGGGCCCCAGAATCGCATGCCCTTCGGCCTGTCTTCTGTCTGTGTGTCCTCCGTAGGAACATCCGCCGCGGGGGTCTCCTCCACTCTCACTCCACTCCCTTACCCATGGGCGAACGAGAAAGCGCCACGAGGAACCCTCGGAGGGAGAGCATCGTGTCGTCGGGGCCTGCATGGATATCCGACAAACCGTATGGTGTGAGAAATCTGGGCACCGCTCCCCCTGGCGGCGCCAGCTTCCAGGTTTATTTCAACCTATCGCCTTCCGTCCCGGGTTGGAAAATCTAATCGATTCGCTTGGCACCCCACGCCCGTAAAGAGTACGATTGGTTAATGCGGGCGTTCGCTCTGGCGCATCTGGCGTCTCGAGGTAACCATGGAAAGCGCCGCTGTCCCGGCTGAAGTCGCAGATCGTGTCCAATTCGACAAGCCCCCGCTGGACCGCCTAGCGGCCAGGGGCTTCCGGGCGGTGGACATGCACTTCCACACGAAGCACTCTGATGCCTATACGAGGGTGCCCTCGGCCCTCGGTTTGGCGAGGAAGAAAGGCGTTGGCCTTGCCATCACGGATCATAACACGCCAGCGGGGGTTGTCCAAGCCTCTCGAATCGATCCCACGGCCTTCCTCGTCCCAGGCATGGAGGTCAGTGCGAGGGACGGTCCGCACGTCCTGTTATACTTCTACGGCGTCACGGAGCTGGTCGACTTCTACGAGCGCGAGGTGGAGCCGCACAAGGGCAAGAGTCCCTATCTCGCAACGGATCTCTCCACCATCGACCTGCTCGAGCGGACACAAGGGTACAACTGCGTGCGGGCGGCGGCGCATCCCTACGGCTACCTCGTTTTCAACAAAGGGGTCGCGAAGTCGGTGGCCGAGGGATACCTCACAGAGCATGCCCTCTCCCGCTTCGAGGCGCTGGAGGTCATCAATGGGAGCATGACTCGGACTCTCAATCGCAGGGCATTGAGCCTCTCCACACGGGAGAATCTGGGGGCCGTGGGCGGCACGGACGGACACATCCTGCGCGACCTTGGCAGTGTGGTCACGTATGCCGAAGCAGATAGTGTGGAGGATTTCCTTGACGCTGTCGTCCACGGACGGAGCTCTGTCGTGGGCCATGAGAAAAACGTCCTGGACAAACTGGCGACCGCGACGCTGCTAATGACCCGTTTCGTCCCCTATCTGGCTCCTTCCCTGGTCATCCACTATCGGCAGAACGCGCCTCGGCTCCGCCGGTTCCTCCGAAGGAAGGCAAGAGGCGGCTCTCGAACGCAGACGAAGGTCAAGTGACGTCAGGCAAGGGGGAAGAAGAGGCGGGAGAAGGGTTCTTTGAAACGAACGACGAAACCTCGCTTGGCGTAGTCTTCGGCTGTGATTTCCGTACTGTGAGACAGGTCTCGCAAGAACGCGTCCTTCATCTCGCCCCCAAAACCCT
Organism: Thermoplasmata archaeon; assembly: GCA_046756285.1. Lineage (GTDB taxonomy): Archaea > Thermoplasmatota > Thermoplasmata > RBG-16-68-12 > JAJISG01 > JAJISK01. The sequence goes on along the minus strand of JBHHWA010000105.1, from coordinate 97 downwards.
CGTCATAAACCACCACGTTGGTCTCGAAGTTCAACCGAAACGATCGCATGTCCATGTTGGCGCTGCCTACCGACCCTACCTTGCCGTCCACAACCAT
>JBHHWA010000104.1:0-4193 GCA_046756285.1 Thermoplasmata archaeon | reverse complement strand
TCGAAGCCCATGACCTGTCCGTGTCCCTCGGTGGGACGTAGGAGCCCGAGGAGGAGGCGGAGGAAGGTGGTCTTCCCCGCTCCGTTGGGTCCGAGCAGGCCGATGGGCCCCTCTGGGATCTGGGTGGTGAGCCCGTCGAGGGCGAGGACCGAGCCGAAGCGTTTCGTGAGGCCGTCGGCTTCGATGATCACGTGGGCTATCCTAGGGCGGTTGCCTGAAAAAGGTTCCGACCTGCCTCATAGGCCTCTCCGACGTTCGCGCCAGTAGCGGTACACGAGGAGCGCGATGGGGATGGCGAGCAGCCCCCCAAGAAAGATCGGATTCTGCCAAAAGGGCGGGGGCACGCTGGACGCGTAGGAGAAGTCCGTCAAGGACGCCCGCCCCACCTCCGTCTCGTTCACGAGGAATTGAAAGAGCACGGGACTCCCGACGTCCGGGCTGTGATGGGCCACCTGGACCGTGCCTGGGACGAGGCCCTGGAACGGCGAAGGGACGAAGCCCGTGACGGCCTCCATCGTCACCCGCAGCCCCGAGAAAGTGCCTTGCGGGACCTCCACCGAAGCTGACTCGGTCACGTTCCATCGAATCGTGGACATGACCTCCTCCACGGTCGAGTTCTCGAACCCCATTCCAGGGAACTCGACCATCACGTTGGACGCGACGGTCCCGGTGGTCGTGAATGTCTGGGTTCCCACTTCGAGGGGGAACGTTGGGGAGGAGGCGCTCGGGGGGAGCGTCGCATTGAGGCCGAGGTTTGCCGTGTATGCCAGACTCACGATGAAGGAGATCGTCCCCTCGAACGTGGTCTGGGCATTGAACGCGACTGGGAGGTAGTACGGCGATCGGCGGTGTTCCTCATAGCTCGTTCCGATGGTTCCCGCTACAACGGCCTCGATGGTCTCCCCCGGGAGGGTGAACCGTCCCTGCAGCGCGTGCTCCCCACTCCACGTGAGCGTCGCCTCATCGTCCGAGACCGCACTGACCTCGGCCCTCGTCTCCCCATCTGCTGCGAGTGAACCCGAGATGTTCCCGAATCCGAGGAGCGTGTCTAGGCGGGCCTCGACGGCGTACTCCCAGAAATCTCCCAAGGAATAGGTCGCGGCCGCTTGCCCCGAGGCGAAGGGAAAGCCCGCACCTAACGTGAAGAGGATGGAGAAGAGCGTAAGGACGACACGGGGGCCAGATCGCACCAATCGTCAATCGCCCAGGCTGGCTATAAGCACTCGCCGACGCGCCCTCACTCCCCCCTGCAAATCTTTTTACTCCAAACGCGTAAAGCGGAGTTGCTGGAGCCCAGGCCGTCTGGAGCGACCTGGCGCTGACGCAGATTGGTGGAGACGCGTTTGATGGGAAATCGTCCAACTCGTGCGACAAGCATCGCCCTTTCGTGCGCGTTGGTGCTCACCGGCCTCTTCGCAGTAACGGTCCTCGCTGCCGCCCCCGGCGGCGATTCCGCCGATCCAGAAACGTCCCCATCGAATCTCTTGGAAAGGCCTGAGGAAGTGGCGATTGAGGCCTCGAAGACCACCCGTGGTCCCCTCGTAGGGTTGACACGAGAAGGGGTCCGTGCGTGGGCGGAGAAGATTGGCGTTCCGGGAGCGAAGCTCGCGGTCATTCCCGACGCGATGGAGCCCCGCTTCGAGATTGAGGACGGGGGTGGCGGGATCATCACGCCTCGCGATGCCAACGAGGTCGGGTTGCACAACTCCGACATGGCCCATGCGCTCGGCTTCGACGGGACCGGCGTGACGGTGGCCGTCATCGACACGGGCTTGGACTTTGCTCATCCCGACCTACTCAACACGACGTTCCGTGTGGATGACACAGGGTCTCCGTACCACCTACACCCCGTGACCTACGACGGGGCCTCGCTGAACGACTACCTCGTCATGGGAGAACCGGGTCCGAACTCTTGGTGGGTGAACACGAGCTTCTCCACCTCGGTCGTCGAGTCCGGGACGACGCGGTGGGTGAACTGGACCGATGGCACGACGACCCTCTCATGGGACGTGACGGGTGTGGCCGGGCTAACGGCTGGAGAGGAGGTCCGCGTTGGCTTCCACCCCGATGACAAGCTCGACGTTCTGCTGGGATTCCGCCCCGGCGTAATTCTCTTCAACGACACCGGCGCGGGCGACCCCTTTGACAGCGTCCTGGCCGACTTGGACGGCGACTCCGACTTGAGCGACGAGAAGCGTGCCTGGATCAACACAGACTGGGCGACCTTCGACGCCACGGCGGAGCTGATGTTCCAGGATTTGGACGGGGACGGGATCCAGGACGTCTCCGGTGGCATGGTCTCCTTCATCTCCGACGGGGTCCGGGAGATTCCCTACGCGTCCCGCCAGATCGACACCCTCAACTTCACCTTCCAGACGCTCCTGAACAACAACAGCTTCGATATCTGGGCGGGCCTCGATCCTGCGGGAAACCTCACCCCCGGAGACGGGAACCTGACGATTCTGTTCGGGGACTTCGATGGTCCCGGGACCTTCGGATCCCACGGGACCTGGGTGACCTCGGCCATCGCGGGCCAGGGCGTGACCGGCGGATTTGGCGGTGGGCCGACCCTATTGGGCCACGCCCCCGGGGCGAAGATTATCGGAGCCGGCAACAACTTCGGAAACGCCGATCCGTTCGGCCAGATGGGCCTCTGGACGGCGCTCCGGTTCGCCGCGGAGGGCTACGATGGCATGACAGGGACTGGCGACGAGGCCCAGATCGCCAGCAACAGCTGGGGCTCGGCCGACTGGACGGGGTGGGAGTGGGGCTCCCGCTACGTCGATTACCTGTCCACCATCGTGGCGGATGAGGAGGTCCTCTACGTTTTCGCCGCCGGGAACTCCGGCCCCGGCATGGGGGGACGACAGGGCCCGGCCGGTGGACCGAGCCTCCTAGTGGCCGGGGCGATGGACAACTACCTCTACCGAGTGGACCCGTGGGTTGATCCTGCCGGGGGCCCGCTTGACGGGGGCCCAAACCCGGCGTTCGGGGACACGGCCTTCTTCTCGAACCGCGGACCCAGCGCCCTGGGCCGCACCTACCTCGATGCGATCGCCAGCGGGCAGTTCGGCTACGGCGCGGACCCGTTGAACGACAACACGTTCGACGAGGATTCCGGGACCACCCCGGACGGCAACTCCTCGTGGGTCCTCTGGTCGGGGACGAGCCTAGCCACCCCGAACCTGGCGGGCGTGACGACCCTGGTCTACGATGCCTACGCGGCCGCCCACACCGGAGTCTTCCCCAAGGCCAGCGTGGCCAAGTCCATCGTGAAACAGGGCGCCGACGACGCGGGACAGGATCCGACCCTGACCGGAGCCGGCATCGCCAACGCTCTCCGGAGCGTCCTCATCGCCAACGAGACCGACGGGTTGAGCCTCGACGTTGACGAGTGGAACCCCGGCGAGTACCGTGGGGTCGTCTACCCGGGCTACGCGAACCTGCTCCCGGCGGGCGATGGGGACAATACGACGGTGACGCTGACGAACCACCGGTCGTCCACGTTGACGGCGACCATTGCGGACAGAGTGCTCTCGCGCACGGGGTCCCTGACCTACACGTTCGCCCGACTCTCTGGGACACCGCCGGACGAGTACCTGCTCGACGCATCGGGGATTACGACCACGAGCGGGACGGTCCTCGTCCCCGACGGCGCGAATAATTGGTCTACGGCCGACGCCATCCGAGTCAGCGTATTCTTCGACCGACAGCGCATGATCGACGAGGCGCCCGCGTACCTCCTCCGAGTCTTCGACTGGACGGACGTCGACGCCAGCGGGACCTTCGGGGGCTTCGACGAGCGGAACCTGATGACCCAGGACTTCGTGAGCTTCAGCGCCGCGAACGGGCCCAACGCCTACGTGTTCGTCCACGACCCGGTCGCTCGGTCCCACGACGGGCTGGTGCTCCACCTCCTCCCGCTTCTCGATCCCTTCAGCCCCATTGAGTTCACCGTCGTTGTCGACTATTTCGAGCGCATGGACTGGTCCTGGTTGAGCACAAGCCCCGGCATAGTGTCCCTAACAGGCGGCTCCATGGCCACGGTGAACCTCTCGGTGTCCGTACCGGCGGCGACGGAGCCGGGCCTCTACGAGGCTATGGTCCTGTTCACCCTCGCCAACGGGGACGTGACGACCCTGCCCGTGGTAGTCAACGTCGCCGCCACCGGGTCTCCGATGACGTTCGGAAGC
>JBHHWA010000103.1:0-4218 GCA_046756285.1 Thermoplasmata archaeon | reverse complement strand
TCCTCTTGGCCCTCCTTCCGCCAGACGATTCCCATCCCGTAGAGGGCGAGGCCTCGTTCTCGCTCGGCGGTGTGGCTCATCGCGCGCTCTTCCGCCGCCAGGAAGGCCTCTCGAGCCCGCTCCAGATCCCCGCGCTTGCTCGCGATCCGCCCGCGAAGCAGGAGGAGGCCAGGCTCCGCCGCCAGCGGCTCGTCCGCCAACGCCGCCTCGACGACCTCCGACGCCTCCTCCCACCGCCCCAGGTAGTCCAAGGCCCGCGCATGAGCCAGGTGGACGTCCGGGTCGGGCGGGAGCTCCTGGAGGACCTTCTCCAAGTCCGCGGCCCCGCCGGTCTCTAGGATTTCCTCCAACCGTGTCCGAACCAGCTCGACGGCGTCCCCCGTCCGTCCTCCGCGCGCTAGGTGAAGGATCGCCTCCGTCCATTCCCGCTCCCCTTCCCAGTAGCGGGCGGCCCGCCGGTGAAAGGAACGGAGGCCCTCGCCCACCCGTCGGCGGATGGCCGGCGCCACGAGATCGTGGACTTCGTACCCCCCGCTGTTGGCAACGAGGAGCCCCCGTCGTCGGAGAGTCTGGACGCTCGTGAAGCCCGCCGGGGCCAGGGCACCCGGGGGGACCGGACGTCGGAAAACGGCTGCCTGCAAGAGCGCCTCCTGGGGCTCGGGGGGCAGGTCGGAGAAGACCTCCTCGAGGAGGAAGGCCTCCGTGTCCGCGAGGGTTTCGGGCAGGTCGCCCGTGGCTACGAGGCGGAGGAGCAACGGGTGCCCCATGGTCAACTCGTAGGCCCGCGCGGCCCCATCGTCCCTTCCGAGGGCGCGGAGGAGTTCGCGACTCTCCTCCCTGCTCAGTCCCGCCAGGCGAATCTCCGCCAGCCGGCCTTCCAACCGGTCCTTCGTCCCCAGGAAGGTCGGGGTCTCCCGAGCCGTGAGGAGGAGCTTGGACCCGGGGGCGGGGGCGTCCAAGAGAAGGCGAAGCACCCGGGAGGCCTCCTGGGCGGCCGTGACGTCGTCGAAGACCAGGAGGAGTCCCGAGGCCTCCGTCGCGAGGAGGAGTCCCACCTCCGTGAAGTCCAGGGGGTTCCCGCGGAGGTAGGAACGGAGGCGGGGCCGACCCACGTGGCTCAACGCCGTTGCCAGGCTCGCCACGAGGGAGGCCGCGCTGTCGAACGGGAGGACCTTCACCCAGACGGCCTCCGCTTCGGTCAGGAGCGCGCGCGCCAGGGCCGTCTTCCCGATGCCCGGCAGGCCTGTGATGAGCATGAGAGGCGGACCCTCGTCCAGCCATGCCTTGAGGACGGTCCGCTCCTTGCTCCGACCGACGAAGCGAGGTTGGATCGGCAGGACCGGCTCGGCCTCCTCCGTCCTCAGATCGACGACATCTCCGTGGAGGATGGCCAGGTAGACCCCGCTCAGGGGGCGCTCCTCCCGCCGGGCGAGCCGGATGAGCTCGGCCCCAGGACCACTGCCCGAGGCCCCTTCTGGATCGATCCACCGGGCCACCTGCGAGTGGGCCCGCTCCCGGAGCGTGGCGGCGATCCGCTCCCCCTGGAACGTGTTAAAGTAGACCTTACGCCGACTCTTGGCGTTTCGCACGTGGGCGAGGCGGGTCTCGAGGGAACCTTCCTCGAGGAGCTTCTTGAGTTCGAGGGCGATGTGCGAACGACTCAGCCCCAGGGACTGGGCGATGCCCTGCTGGGTCACCCGCCGAGGGACGTCAAACTCCTCACGGTGCTTGGAGAAAAGAGAGAGGTGGAGCAGGACCCTCTGGGCGACGGTCAAGTCCTCCATGCCAACCCCCCCGCCTCTGCAGAGGCGCGTTGTGATGATAAGCCTTCGCTCGCCCGTGGCCGACCCTCGCGGGGATCCGCCCTCCTCGGTGGGGCCTAGCCGCGCCCGTGGGTCGCCAGCAGCTCTCGGAAGGCGGCCGCGTCCAGGCCCGCCATCTCCGCGCCTTGTTGCATGCCGACCTTCCCTGCTTCCACGTGGTGGATGGCCTTCCAACGCTTCTGCTCGGTAAGCCCAACACGCATGATCTCGACGAGCAGTTCGGTTCGCGTCAGCTTCCCTTCCTGGATGAGAACCGAGAGGGCGAGGATGGCCTCTTCCGGCGTAGCACCTCGCATCGCCATCGAGGGACTATGCTCCCGTCTGGAAGATAAGGATTGTCCCTCGACGGAAGGGCTCTGCCCCTTGTCAGGATAGGAGCTCCCCGAGCCAGGCTTCCAGGGGCGTGGCCGTCCCTCCAGCCAACTCCTCGAACTGTGCCGCTCGGCCGACCAGGTCGCGCCGGAGGAAGAAGAGCTCGTCCCGCGTGACCGTCGGCTCCCGACCGAGCAGGGTTCCCGCCGACGAGACGAGGCGGGCCACCCCGGCGGGCACGTGCCGGACGCCCCGGGTCAGCGCCATCCCCTCCGCCAGGCGAAGGATGAACGCATCCCACGTGAGCCGGTCGGGTCCCACGAGGTCCCAGGTTCGGCGGGGAGGAGCCCGCAGGGCGGCCAAGATGGCTCGGACCACGTCTTCGATCCAGATGGGCTGCAGGCGGTTCTGCCCGTTCCCGACGACGGGGACCCGTCGGTAGCGTCGAATCAGCGCTAGGATGCGCTCCGTGAAGTCCCCGCCCGGCCCCACGACGATGGAGGGCCGTAGGATCACGTACTCGCGGTCGCTCTCCCGCCACACCTTCTCCCCCAGGGCTTTGGTGCGGGCGTAGCGGGTGGGGTGTCGCTCGCCGGTTCCCAGGGCTCCCAGGTGCACCACCCGAGGCACGCCGGCCCGTTCGCAGGCCTCGAGCAGATGCCGCGCCCCTCCTACGTTGATCTCCTCGAAGGTGGATTCCCGCTCCCGCAGGATGCCCACGAGGTGGACCACCGCCTCCATCCCCCTCATCGCGGCGTCGAGGCTTCGGGGGAGGAGCACGTCCCCCTCGGCGAGCTCGATGGAGAGGTCCGCGAAGGGTGAGAGATCGGAGGTCGGGCGATGAAAGGCGCGTACCGTGTGTCCCGCATCCATAAGAGCCGGGATCAGGTGCCGGCCCAGAAAGCCGGTGGACCCCGTCACCAGGAGGCGCACCGGCCATCATCGGCCCTCGACTCATAACCCTGCGCGCGTCGGGTGGCCGACCGTCGCTTGCCCATGCGGGCAGAGGTCCAGGAGGGGACACGGTGTGCAGCGTGGGGCCGATTGACAATACGCCTTCCCGAGCTCCACCATGAGGGCGTGAAACCGCTGATGATCGGCGACCCGGTCCGGAAGCTGTCTTCGTAGCTGGCGCGCCGCGCGCTCATAAGGAGCGGGGAGGGGGGCCCCCAACCGGCTGAGGATACGACGGGTATAGGCGTCGACAACGGGTGTGGCGTGGCCCGCGGCGTACAGGAGGATGACATCGCCCGTCTCCTCGCCGACTCCCTCCAAGGCCAGGAGGCTCCGACGGAGTTCCTCCGGAGGACGCGCGAGGAAAGCCTCCACGGACCCGGCCCCGCGCAGGACGTGCCCCGCCATCTTCCGAAGCCGCCGCGCTTTCGTCCGATAGAAGCCCGTGGGCCGGATGCACGCCTCGATCCGGGCCCGAGGAGCGACGGCCATCGCCTCGGGGGCGAGGAGGTCCTCCGCCTTCAACGCGCGCAACGCCCCCTCCACGCTCTGCCAGGTCGTCTGTTGGGTGAGGAGAGCGCCGACCATCACCTCCCACGGATCCCCCTCGGCCCACCACCAGTCCTCATGCTCGAGGTCCTGGCGAAGCCTGGCGTAGACCCCGAGGAGGTCCATCGCCCGGACGAGGCGTCGTGGGGTAAAAAGGCCGATGCGACGGCCCACCCCGGGGCTAGAGCACGTACCTGTCCAACGGGCGTAGGGGGTCTAGGACCCGGTCCAAGGCGTCCAAGGCCTCCTTGGCCCGCGCCTTGAGTTCGCCGTCGCCGCCCAGGGCGAGGAAGAAGGCGTTCCGCTCCAGCCGGAGGACGGTCAGCATCCCGTCCGCCGTCTCGGCGGTGATGCGGTCCGGCGGCGCGAGGCCGACGCCCCGGTACAGGACGTCCATGGACCCCACGAAGGTGGCGGCCATGGTGGCGAAGTGCTCCTCCTCGATCTCCACGTTCGCTTGGATGGCGATGGGCACCCCCGTCCCCGTGATGAACCCCGCCGCCTGCGTCCCGTAGGTGAAGTTGAAGTCCCGCAAGACCCGCTCCAACTCGTCGGGGGCCACCATCCGCCCGGTTCCTTC
>JBHHWA010000102.1:0-4275 GCA_046756285.1 Thermoplasmata archaeon | reverse complement strand
GGTCTGGCTCGCGGGGGACGCCTGCAATCGTCCGAGGGCCCCGTCCAAACCCCCAACCTCATCCTCCACAGGGAGAAGGCTGCGCCGCCGGGATCCTGGGGTGGACAACTTCTCGAGCGAGAGGGAGGATGGGGAGCCCTCTCCTACGACCTGGTTCCGCATGAGAACGGGGAGGGCCCACCTCCCCTGTCCCGGCCCCTGTCCCTGCAGGACCTCGAGATGCCCACGACGACGGCGGAGGGGCCGGTGGCCTTTCTCGCCGATCCGCGGGAGGCAGGGAAGGTGGATCAGGAGATCGTGGCCCTGCAGAACACGGTGGAGTTCCTCCGCTTTCCCCGGCGTTTCGCGACGACCATGGCCGAGCTCCGACGCGAGGCGGGGTATCAACGGGCGATATACGCCCCGCTGCTCGCGACACCCGCCAATCTCCCCCTTCTGGTCCTCCTCGGCGTCGATTTCGTCGATACGCTCCGCGTCGAGTACGACACCCTAAAGGGTCGCTTCCACACGCTGGACGGCCCGCTCCCCGTCGAGGAGTTGGAGGAGTGGCCCTGCCTATGCCCGGCGTGCGAGCGGGGCGACCTCGGGGAGCACAACCTCCGGCAGATGCTCGCGGAGGTTCGCCGCGTGCAGTTGGCCGTCCACCGAGGGAGGATCCGAGAACTGACGGAGCGGCGCCTCGCCAACGACCCATGGATGACGGCTGTCCTCCGAGAACTGGACCTCCGCTTGTACGATTGGCAGGAGCTGCACGCCCCCGTTAGAGGGCCCCCACTCAAGGCCTACTCGTCCGCCTCCCTCACGCGCCCCGAGGTGAAGCGGTTTCGGCGACGGCTTGGGGAGCGCTACCGTCGGCCCCCCTCCGCCCAGGTTCTCGTCCTCCTGCCCTGCTCCGCGAGGAAACCGTACTCGACCTCCCGATCGCACCGCCTCTTTCGCGGTGTGATTCGGGCGTGCGGGAATCCGTGGGCCGTCCACGTCGTGGTGGTCACCTCGCCCTTGGGCCTCGTCCCTCTGGAGCTGCAGCTCGCCTATCCGGCCCAGCACTACGACGTCCCGGTCACAGGGGACTGGAGTCGGGACGAGGCGCGCATCCTCGAGGAGGACCTCCCCGTCTACCTGGCGAAGAACCGGTACGACCTCGTGGTAAGCCACCTCGGGGCCGAGGCAGAGGTGGTGAATGACCTCCTCGACGACGTCCTCATCACGTCCGACGGCAGGCCACGCTCGAAGGAATCCCTCAACCGGCTGGAGACCACACTAAGGAAGGGTACCGCCGACCTCCCCCCGGTTTCGCCGGGCCAACGGAAGGCCGAAGAGCTCGTCGCGATGGCGGAATTCCAGTTCGGTCCCGGTGCGGGGGCGTTGGTCGAGGGGTGTACCACCCGAGGGCGTTACCCCTATTGGAGGCTGATCCGAGAGGGAGTCCAACACGCGGCTCTGACGGGAGGGCGGGGCATGATGGTGCTGACCCTCGCGGGGGCCCGAGCCCTCTCGCAGCTGGACCTCGGCTGGGTGGAGATCGACGATTTCTACCCGGAAGGAAACGTCTTCGCCGTGGGCGTGGACGGGGCTCACCAGGACATCCGGGTGGGAGATGAGGCCGTCGTCCGGCATGGGGGGGAGGTTCGAGCCGTGGGGGTAGCGCGTATGAATCTACTGGAGATGACCGCCAGCAACCGGGGCGAGGCCGTACACGTGCGCCACAAGGTCAAGTCCCCCGAGGCGGCCCCTGGCTGACGGGTCGACGACTTCACTTTCACCCACCCCCCTCCTCCCCGCTTTTATACTCTCGCTGGGTCGTCAGATTTGAGAAGATGAGCAAGGGAGAACACTACGGCTGGGAAGAGGTCTACCGCGCGTGCGGTTGCTCGCCCCGCTACGCCGAAGAGGACGACAGGATCATCCCATCCCGAGGGTAGGCAGGGTCGCGACCTTGCCTTCCCATCCTTTTGGAGCCGCTCATCGTAGTCTTGGCCCCCTCTGCCGGTAAAGTATACGAATGGCACGCGTAGCGTTTGCGGTCTGCTAGCGCGACGTCGAGCGACTATACAGGACCGGAGCCTCGCCGCACGGGTCGGCATGTGAGAGTTTATCATGCCCGAGTGTATCTAAGGCACGGGGGGAGCTGAGTGGTTAGGACTGACATGGTGTTACTGGCTGCACTCCTCATGTTCTTGGTGGCCTCCATCGTTGGAGTCCTAGGCCTCCTCTTCATTCTCTTCGGAGGGTTACTACTCTTCTTTCTGCTTGCGTGGATCTTGGGAATTGTCGGACTCATCCTACTTATCGTGGGACTGGTGTCGCCAAGTTACCTCGAGAAGGCTGCAGTGGCTCAGATGGTCGCCTCCACAGCCCCGCCCCCTGCATTTCCCTCCTCTCCTCTCCCAGCTGCCCCCCCAGTTGAACCTCAGGGCATTGCCGCCGCTGACACTCAAGAGGAAGGAGGGCCAGCCAAGTGACTCCAAGGAAGACCGTACTGGTTCTCCTCGTTGCTGCCGCCATAGTCACAGGCGGTATTCTTGGCGGGATTTTTGCGTTTCAGGCATTGAACCATGTCGGCGGAGGACCCGATCAGATTGCCCTCGACATCACGAACCCTGCGACCTCAGACCCCGCGTTCGTGACTGCACACGGAAACCTCACAGTCAGCTTTACACTCCAGAAGGATGGAGAACCCGTAAGTCAGGAGCTTGCCGACATTCGTGTCGCACAGATACGTCTCGGGGGGCAGCCGTGCTTCGTTATCACAGACCCGAGTCGAAGTCAGGTACGGGGTCTCCCTGATCTTCCCTTCACGGCATGGATGATAGACGCTGCGACGGTCCGCGGGAAGGCTTACATTGTCGGTGGACGGACGGGAACTCGCACGTCCCTTGACACGATTCTCGAGTTTGACCCTGTTGCGAACAGCTCACGCGTGGTCTACCATCTTCCCACTCCCCTCTCGCTGGCGAGTGTCGTGGGCTGGGACGACAAGGTCTATATTCTGGGCGGGTGGGAGGATTGGCCGGAAGGCGCACCTGTCTCTACCGTCCGCGTGTACGACCCGATGACAAACACCTCTAGTATAGTTGGCACCCTTCCGGAGCCGCGGTACTGGGGCGCCGCTTCTGTGGCCGGGGGTAGGATCTACTATGGCGGTGGCTATTCAGCTCCTTCTGGTTCCGCCACGCATGGCGACATCTTCGAATTCGACCCCACGACGGGAGTCTCGAGAAAGGCACAGGTCTTGCCGTCTCCCCGAGTGATTCTGAGCGCCACGTCTGCCTACGGCAAGGTGTACTTCATCGGGGGAAACAAGGGCAACGGGGACGTGCAGACCAACGAAATCGTGGAGTACGATCCGGTCGTCAACACGTCGGCCGTCGTAGCGACTTTCCCGCCTCCTAGGGGCGTTAGCGGCATGGAGGGCCAGACGGCTGTCACCCTGAACGGCAAGATCTACATCTTCAACGGATGGATCCCTCGACGAAACGCGGGGACCCGCGACGAGATTTTTGAGTTTGATCCCAGGACGAAAGAGAACGCCGTCCTCGTAGGCACCCTGCGAGAAGGCGTCGAACTGGGTGCAGCGGTGGACATCTACGGCAGGGGGTATCTCTTTGGAGGGTTCCGAGGCACAGACCCGTCCGATTTCGTGACGGAGTTCACACCCCCAAGCACCACTGCCCAGTTCAGCCTATCATCGCACCAATGGCAGGCGATGTGCTCGGTCCCTACCGGGCTTCTGGGCTCTCAGGACCTGTATGTCCGGGCGAACTATATCGACCACAGAACGAATGTGATCTCTTCATCGAGTGACACCGAGCCAAACGCGGTGGTCGTCGCACCAGCACTAGATGTCACTCCACCTTCGCCTCCTTGGCGACTCATAGGAGGGGCCACCGCGGCGACCGCAGGCGCGGCGGGGTTGGTAGTCCTCCTGCTCAAAACAAGACGCGGGTGAGAAGACGCCCGAATGATTGTATCCGCGACCTACCGGCGGAACTCATGGGAATGGCCCGTCCCTCCCACATACTAGACAGACCGTGTGTCCCGGTTCCGTCAGTCCCGGTCAGAAGCCGTGAGACGGATCCCGACAGATGTGGAGTATCCAATCCCGACGGTAGGCAGGGTCGCGACCTTGCCTTCCCATCCTTTTCCGGTGCCGGCAAACCTATAGCGTCCCAGGGTTCTCGCGGGCCGGCAGGCGTAGTCTAGCCTGGTAGGACCTTGGCCTTCCAAGGCATCGAGGAAAGCCAATAGCCCGGGTTCAAATCCCGGCGCCTGCAT
>JBHHWA010000101.1:0-4291 GCA_046756285.1 Thermoplasmata archaeon | reverse complement strand
ATCCTTCCAGCTTCGGGAGCTGGAGACTCCAGTTCAAATCTGGGCGGCCCCATTCGTCCTCCTTCGTGAGGAGCCTGTCCGAGCCCGCTCAGGGGCGCAACTGGGCATGGCTGAATCGGACATCGTTGTTTTCGGGTTTGGGAATCACCCCGAAACGCCCTTATAGCAAACGTTCCGCCCTCTTTCCACCTCGCCCCCTCGGGCGAGGACTTCCTGAGGGAGTACGCATGGCCACGGAACAAGACCAGCCTTCTCGTCTGGGCGGAATCCTCCGCCGGACCCTTCGAACGACCTTGGTTCTCGGCATCGGCATGCTCGCCGCCCTCATGTTCCTCATGGGGGGCAGCGCCCCCGCTGCGGCGAACACCCCCGTTTCGGGGACCATCGGGGTCGACACGACTTGGACTATTGGCATGAGCCCCATCTGGGTCGAGGGCAACGTCGTCGTCACGAGCGGCGCCACGCTCACCGTCGATCCGGGCGTGGAGGTCCGATTCGACGGGTTTTTCAGTATCACGATTGCGGACGGCGCCCTCGTGGCCGATGGAGACGCTGCCGGGGCGGGAGTCATTCTCTTCACGTCCAACTTCACCTTCCCCTTCCGCGGGGCCTACTACGGGATCATCTTCAACGGCGACACAGGCCTGTCCGTCGTGGACGACGTGGTCATCGAGTACGCGTACAGGGGGCTGACCTTCAACGGGGTTTCCGTGCCCGTTACGAACACGCAGTTCAACGAGATGTCGGCCCACGGCGTCTACGTGGCCAACTCCGGCGTCGCCACCTACAGCCTCAGCTTCGCGGGGTGCAGCATCACGAACACCAGCTCCTACGGCATGTACATCGACTCGCAGTTCGACACGAACCTCGACCTGCAGGTCTCCGGCTGCACGTTCTCCAACTACGGGACCGCGGCGCTGTACTTCGGCACGCTGCAGTGGGCGAACTTCACCTTCTCCATCGACGCGAGCACCTTCAACTCCTCGATGCGGGCCGTCTACTTCGGTTCCTCGATCTGGGCCGACGTGGACGAGGGGAACACGTTCCGGTTCACCTTCAGCAACAACTGGGTGAACAGCAGCATCGACTCCTACGCGATTTACATGCCCTTCGACGCCTACAACTTCCGAGAGACGACCTTCGTCATCGACGGGAACACCTTCCTGGGCCAACAGAGCCGGCCCTATGGGATCTACCTGGATGACTTCTGGGGCGTACCCGGCGACGACCAGGCCTTCACCCTGCAGGTCACCGGCAACACCTTCTCCGACCTGACCTCCATGGGCGTTCGCTTCGACCAGGTCGTCGACTTCCGGAACGTCTCCTTGGTCGTGTCCAACAACCTCTTTGAGAACACGGCCACGACGTGGATGGATTACGGGGTCTACACCTTCTGGGCGCCCTACTACAGCCAGAACACCCGCGACAACCTCTACGCCCTCACCATCGAGGGGAACACCGTGACGGACCTGGACTTCGCGGGGGTGTACATCGCGGCCGGCTCGAGTGACGGCTTCCGGCGTGTCACCGCCAGCATCGACGGGAACACCTTCCGCAACACGCGGACCTTCGCGACGCTGGACTACGGCGTCTACCTGCCGCAGTTCCGGTTCGACGACGCCTCCGTACCGGCGAGCTTCACGCTTTCGGTGGACGGGAACACGGCGGAGGACCTGGACGATTACGCCGTCTACTTCAGCTCGTCCATCAGCGGCTTCCGGACGGTGGACATCGGCATCAACGCAAACGTCTTCGAGAACAATCTCACGAGCCTGATGGATGGGGGAGTCTTCTTCTCAAGCAGCCCGACGTACACTACGGCTTACCCGGGCTCCTTCACCCTCGCCGCCACGGGCAACATGTTCCAGGACATCAACAACTACGCCCTCTACCTCTTCTCGATCTCCAGCTTCTCCGACGTCTCCCTGGACGTCCGGAACAACGACTTCAGTGGCTCCACGTACGGGCTCTACCTGGGCGGTGGTGTCGACTATGCCCAGAGCCTCTCTTTCGCCTTCAGCGACAACACGGCCACGATGTTGGGCAACTGGGCCCTCTATGCCAGCGGGTTCACCGGCCTCTCCCTGACCCAGAGCACGGCCACCTTCGCGGTGTCGGGGAACACAATCAGCGACTCCCCCAACGGCCTCCACCTCGGCTCTGTGACCGATTACAACCTCGCATCCCCAGTCCTCATCGAAAACAACGTCATGACTGACATCTCCGGGACGGCCATCGAGCTGGGCTGGCACGACAACACGAACTCCCGGGTCATGGTCCGGTCGAACACCATTACGGGTCCCACGGCCCGGGCGATCCTCCTGACCGCCTTCCAGGACCAGACGGCGATCGTGGACATCACCCTGAACACGATCCAGGGCGCGGGTCGGGGCATCTCGGTCACGTACCCCGCCACCTCCTCGGGCGACACGACCCTGAACATCGTGAACAACGACATCCAGGACATCACGGAGTACGGCATCTACATCTATGAGGTCTACCGCGCGGCCGCCTTCATCACCATCACCGACAACGTCGTGACTGCGAGCCAGGATTCCTTCTTCAGCGCCGGCCTCATCTACTTCGACAGCGGCGCGAGCGGGTGGTACCGGGCCCTCGCTGACATCGACATCGCGAGCAACGTGCTTGACGGCGGGTTGTACGCGGTCTACTTCTACGGCACCACGGGCTTCGGCGCGACGATCCTGCTCGACGTCAGCCAGCTCACCGTGACCGAGAGCGCCTTCGGGGTGGCCTTGGACTTCCCCGTGGGCCACGCCGCGGACATCATGAACGTCCGCATCGCCGACAGCACGTTCCTCAACAACCACCGCGGGTTCATGTTCATGGGTCAGCCCGGATTCGGGCTCCTGCCCGTGGACGTCCGCAACGTCCAGGCCACCGGCTTCGGGACCTGGGGCGGCTACGCCTTCTTCATGGGGGCGAACAGCGGCGGCATCGTCGAGGTGAACGTCCGGAGCTCCACCTTCCAGGCGGCTTCCGGGGCCCTGGGCGACGTCTACGCGGGCACCGGCCCTCTGACGATGAACTTCTGGTTCATCGACTCCATCACGAGCGGGGTGTCCAACGATCCCTCCCAGGTCATCCGGACCCTGTGGACCGTGAACGTCGAGGTAATCACCGGCAAGAACCTGGACGTCCGCGCGCCGTCGGGCATCGTCGTCTTCGCAGTGGACCAATTCGGCCGCCAGAGCTTCATGTCGGTCACGGACAGTTCGGGCATGGTGATGGGACAGCTGGTGAGCGGCAACATCATCGCCTACGCCGGCGGGACCTCCTACGCGGGACCCGCGGTCAACACCCTCGTCGCCGAGTGGGGGCCCTTCAACGCCACCCAGGCCGCCACCTTCAACGGCAACTCGACGGTCCAGATCTTCTTCACCGCGGACAACGACGGGGACGGGCTCCACAATGGGGTGGACCCCGACGACGACAACGATGGCGTGCCTGACGTGGTCGACCAGAACCCGTTCGCGGCGGGCTTCCTGGACTACAAGGCGCCACCTTACTCCTTCCACCTGTGGGTCCTCCTAGGCCTCATTGGGGCCTTCATCCTCACCCTCGTCCTCAAGCTGTGGACCGGATCACCCTTGCAGATTCGGAAGAAGCCGCCCAAGCCTCCGAAGAAACCTGTTGGGGTGGAGGAACCCCTCCCGCCCATTGAGCTCGAGTAGGGGCCGCATCCTCGTCCTCGACCACGGCGCCCTTCTATAGGATCGAGCGAATAGGGATCGGTGAGCGAGCCGATTACGGCCTACGTCCACAAGGGCTGCAAGACCTGCAAGCGGGCTACGGACTACATGAAGGCGCACGACATCGCCTTCGAACCCGTGGAGCTCTTTGACGCGGCGCTGACGCCGGAAGAACTGCGAAGCCTCCTCCAGATGCTCTCCATCTCCGCGCAGGAGCTTCTCCGTCCCCGGGATAGGCTCTACCGCGAGCTGGAGTTGAAGGCTCGGGACCTCCCGGAGGAGGAGCTGATACGGCTAATGGCGGAAAACCCCGGGCTCATCAAGCGACCTATCTTAGTTCGCGGCGAACAGGCCGTCCTGGGAATCAGACCCGAGCGGGTCCACGTGATAGAGCCCTGATGCCGCATCTTCTGACTGAAATAGAGCTCCCGCTCTTTGAGAGAAGAAAAAAGGGCCCGACGAGGTCGTCTGACCTGCCCAAAGCAAGCAAAAGCATCACGGCCCGCCGTTGCCGGCGGGCTCCGCTTAGATTGCGTAGGAGGTGATCCATCTGCAGGTTCCCCTACAGATACCTTGTT
>JBHHWA010000100.1:0-4326 GCA_046756285.1 Thermoplasmata archaeon | reverse complement strand
CGGCGATGCTGCTCATGATGAGGAGGGCCATCTTAGTGGACTCCCGGCCGCTGCGCTCGGCCTCCTTAGGCTTCTCGGCGCCCAGGTTCTGGCCCACGAGGGCCGCCGCGGCAATGCTGAACCCGAGGCCTGGCATGAAGGCAAAGGACTCGATGCGAAGACCGATGTTGTGCGCGGCGAAGGCCTCCGTTCCGAAGGAAACCACCATGGCGATCCAGATGAGGATGCCACCCTGGAACGCCAGCTGCTCCATTCCCGCCGGCGCCCCGATGCGAAGGATTCGCCGGGCGGCCTCGCGGTTCCAGAGAGGACGGGGGCGACGGAGCTGGAGACGCAGCTTCCCGCGCAGGAAGAGTGCGATGTACACGGCTGCCCCCAAGGCGAAGGAGAGGGAGGTTCCGATGGCAGCCCCGAAGACGCCCAATGAAGGGATGACCAGCTCGAGTCCCCCGAGGGCGTAGCTGGCCCCGAAGATGAGGTGGAAGTTCAGGACGACGTTCGTGGCGTTAATGAGGAGGCCGACGAGGAGGGGAGTGAGGGTATCCCCGGCGCCCCGGAGGGCCGCAATGGAGATGAACATGGTGAAGAGGAAGGGCGCGGCAAAGAACACCGTCCCAATGTAGGTTCCCCCGGCGGCCACCACGTCGGGCTCGGCCCCGAAGAGGGCGACAATGGATTCGCCGAACAGGAGACCGACGAGGATCACGGGTAACGACAGCACCAGGCCCAAAAGCAGGCTTTGGCCGAGGACTCGGCTCGCCCGCTCGGGTTCCTTGGCCCCGATGAACCGGGAGACCAAGGCGACGGTCCCCGAGGTGATGGAGATCATGATTGTGAACGTGAAGAACACCATCTGGCCGCCGAACCCGACGGCCGCGAGGGCCACGGCCGGGTCGGGGAGCCGTCCGACCATCAGCAAGTCGATGGTGGTGGTCAGGGTCTGGAACAGATTGGCCAGAACCACGGGCCACGCCAGGGCTAGGATGGTGCGACGGGTTGCTCCATTCTTTCCCGAGAGCAGCCCCATGCGCGCCCCAAGTGGCGCCCTATAATGACCCTATGGCTCTGGAGGAACCACTGACCGGCTGAAGCTGCTTCCTGCAAGCTGGCTGAGACAGGACCTACTCGCCGACCAGGTGAACCAGGACCTGCCGTTGTCGTGGCTTGTTGTCCAGGTCGACGAAGACGACCTGCTGCCAGGTCCCTAGGACGGGCCGGCCCGCGTCGAAGGGAATCGAGAGGCTCGGACCCAGGAAGGCCGCCCGCACATGAGAATGGCCGTTCCCGTCCTGCCAGGTCTTCTGGTGCTCGTATTCAAGGCCTTTGGGGAACAGCCGTTCCAGGGCGCGGGGAACGTCTTGCAGGAGGCCTGGTTCATATTCCAAGGTTGTGATGGCACTTGTCGAGCTTGAGGAGAAGACGCAGGCGATGCCCGTCGTTAGGCCTGAACGGCCGATGATCTCCGTGAGTTCCCTCGTCAGGTCGCGAATTTCGATCTCGCCTTGAGTCTCAAAGGGGATGGAGTCGCGAAAGGTTGCCATGGCGAGGCGATTCAGGCCGATTCACAATAATAGGCTTGCGGGTGAACGAAGCCAGCGGCCCCTTCGCCCCAACTAGCCGGACAGGTTTATTAGAGGGTCCGATTTCGCGATGGGGAGTTATGGCTGAGGAGGGTAAGGCGCGGACCGGTATTGAGACGTTTCTCGTAATTATGATCCCCGTGGCGACCGTTCTTGCCGGGTTCGCGGGGTTCTTTGCGGCGGACGAACAGCGGGGCTCGAATCGCGCTCGAGAGGCGGGGTTCATCGCGCTGAGTGATGCCAATACGAATGCCCTTGTCGCCAACCAGATCATCTTGCGGGACGAGCAACTCCTCATTCGGGCGGAGATCGCCGAACGAGACGGAGATCTCGAGCTCGCTATGGAGTTGAGATCTCGGGCGTTCTCGTTCGAGGGGGGCTACATCGATCTCTCGGGGAATGCGACTCCAGCATACGGGGGTGACCTTGAACGGGCCAAGGATGCTTTCATTGAGGATATGTATGCCCCTCACAGGGCCAACAAGACAGCGTCTGAGCAGGCCTTTGCGCAGGCTCGAATCGAGAGCCAGCAGGGCCTGAACTACCTTCTCGCGACCATCCTCTTTGCCGCAACCGCCGTTCTAGGCACGTTCGCGAACGGAATGAAGTCACCTGGACGCCGCCGGGTCCTCTTCGTGGTCACCGTCGGATTCCTGGTCATTCCCGTATCCATTGTGATTCTCACCGTGTTCGGGATTGTTTGAGGGGATCGGCCGCCCAAGAGTAGGCCACACGTTTGGACACGAGGCTGGCTTACCGGAGCTCCACGATGCCTCTCGCGTCCAGGGGTAGCGGCTCCCCGCTTTCCTGAGTACTCTCCCACAGTGCATCGCGAAAGGGTAGATCCACGTAACCCCCCGGTAGACTCTTGAGGAACTCCGCGAGTTCCTCTCGCACGTTAAAGGGCAGAACTCCACGCATTTGATCGCAGAGGTCGAGGACCACTCGACCCATCATCTCGTTGACCATCTGGGCGGCATCGCGACGAGTCTCAACCTCGGTCAAATCAAGGGCCGTGTCATTGTCGAGAACCAGCAGACCGTCGCAGCTGGCTCTCATCGCCTCCAGCCCGCTCTCTGCTTGCGCGCGCATGCCTTCGTCCTGGAATGGCCAAGCCAGGAACGCCAGGACGAGACGGCCGTTTTCCCTGGCTAGCCGAGCCAGCTCGGGCGCGACGCCTGTTCCGGTGCCACGACCGAGGCCAGCTAGCACGAGGACGACGTCGCCCTCCAGGAACGCTCGCATCTCTTCGCGGTGGCGACGCGCGGCGGCGTGCCCGATGTCCGGGTCCCCGCCCGTCCCCCTCGGAAGATCCGTCCGGAGGTGGAGTTGTCGCGGGACTCGAGATAGCGCCAGGGCATAGTCATCGGTGTCGAAGACCACCTTCCGAAGTCCAGCCTCTCCCTTCACGGACTGGAGCATGTTGATGCCCGCCCCGCCAATGCCCACGAGGAGGAGGCGGGGTTCTTCCGGATGGCTGGGGAGCTGACGCAAGACCTCCTGGGCAGCTTCCCGATCGGACATTCGACCTCTTAGGGTCGGTGGGGACAGGGGAGGGTGCTGTCGTGCATCCCATCCCTTCTGACAGTGCCTATGGCACGGCCCTCTTCGCTTGCTGTCGACAGGACTCCCCTGTTTACCCACACGCCCTGCAGCGTCAACCCTACCTGTCTTCCTCCAGCTCCACGGGAAAGATCTTCCCCGAGGCGCGTCCCATGGACTCCTGGTGCGCGAGGATCTCCTTCACGCGTTCCCGCGACAGGCCTTCCTCGATGAGACGCCGAGCCGCCTGCTCCCGACTCAGGAAGTACCCGCTCTGGATGAGGGCATCCAAGAAGTCGAGATACGAAGCGGGAATCTCGGCCGTCACACGCGTGCTACGCCCTTCGAGCGATTCTAGGAGTTGTCGCAGGGCGGCGCGGCACAGCTGCGAGCGGCTCGCGTACCCCGGCCTCTCCTTGAGCCAGGCATCCATGCGGGCCAGAATGTCCCGTTCGAGGCGGATGGTGATCCGCTCACTCGTGTCCATGGGGGACGAACCTCGTTCCCCCGGTATGACGGACGTCACACAGGGGTCGCTGGTCCGCCAGGCATTCGGAGGTTCCTATATAACGATTATGACAGATGTCATATCATGTCGGACAACGGTTTCCACTGGAGGCGCCCTCGGAAAAGGGTTTAAGAAACCTTGCTCCTAGACAGCGCCGATGCCTGGCCAGGGGTATGACTGGCGGACGGCGGAGGGTCGCTGGCAGTCCCGGTGGGAGGAAGCAAAGGCGTTCGAAGCCCGGGCCGATGCGTCGCGACCGGGGTACTTCGTGAACGTCCCCTACCCCTACACCAACAGCCTCCAGCATCTCGGCTTTGGGTACACCTTCCTCCATGCCGACATCATGGCCCGTTACAAGCGGATGCGGGGCTTCAACGTCCTCTTCCCTCAGGCCTTCCACGTCACCGGCCTCCCGATCCTGGGGGCGGCGAAGCGGGTGGCGGACGGGGAGGAGGAGCAGATCGAGATTCTACGGAGTAACGGGATCGCGGAGGAGGAGATCCCCGCCTTCGCGGACCCCCTCCACTGGATCCAGGTCTTCCCTGAAGAGACGAAGAAGGACCTCATGGCCTTCGGGGCGAGCGTCGATTGGTCCCGCACCTTCATCACGACGGACCAAAACCCCCCCTACGACGCCTTCGTCCGCTGGCAGTTTCGTCGACTCCGCGAGGGGGACTACGTGCGCCTGGGGAAGCA
>JBHHWA010000099.1:0-4338 GCA_046756285.1 Thermoplasmata archaeon | reverse complement strand
TTATCTCCGACGGTCCGTTTGGGGGCCTGGGGTACGGGTGATGGCGGATAAGAACGCGCTGACCGACCGAGTGCGGCAGGATCTGGATCTCCTCCGAAGGCATGTGAGCCTCCTTCGGACCGTGGAAGAGAACCAGCCCATCGGAATCATCCGGCTGTCGGAGCTAGCGGGCTACCCGCAGCACAAGGTCCGGTATACCCTGCGCGTCCTCGAGCAAGAGGGCCTGGTCCGGCCCTCTCAGGAAGGAGCCCGCGTGACCAGCAAGGCCAACGGGTTCCGGCAGAAGCTGAAGTCCCTCCTCGGCGAAATGCGGGAGACCGTGGAGACCCTGACGGACTCCCTCTGACATCCAGGCGCCAATCTTTTTGAGGCCGACGGGCATGGGTCGCCCGGGCCGCGGTAGCTTAGTCTGGTAGAGCCCTCGGCTGTTAACCCCGGCAGACACCGAGTGGTCGCCGGTTCGAATCCGGTCCGCGGCGTGCCACAGATGGTTCAGGGCCGTTAGGCCGGTCGTCTCGACTTAGCCCCCACTTCACACCTGAGAAGCCGGTTCCTAGGAATCTCGATTGTCCAGCCGGACTTACGCAATCCTTGACGTTCGTCCGAAAAGCGGATGGGACGCTGCGGCTGCGGAAGGCCTAGGCTGAGATTGCGACCCTCTTCCTCCATTCATAGCCAAGGAGCAAGCCGAGCCCGACAATCATTAGAGCCGGTCCCCACACAATTCCCGTCGGGAGGATATAATAAAGGTAGATCCCCACGAAAATACCAGGAAGCAAGGCAGAAGTGCCCACCACGCCAAAAACGGTACCAATGATACCGACGACCAGGAGAAGAGCTCCCACGAACCTCAAAGCCCCCCCGGTTCCGAGCGTAATGAGGCCCAGAATAATGAATAGGCCCCCAACGAGCACCATGTTCACGGTGGCAGGCGTCTCGAAATACATTCCCAGGCCGACCATGATCATCCCGGCGACCAGAACGACCATTCCTACCACAATCCCCCGTTCCATATTACGCCCCCGCCAGCAGATTGCAATGGCACCGCTTGACGTTTGCGGTTTGTTAGCGCGACAGCCCCGGCTGCTGGCAGCCTACATGCCGATCTGGGAATCGCAGTCGTGTAGCATCTTTAAGGGGCCTAAGCCTTTGACTTGCTGGTTGGGCCCGTAGCTTAGTCTGGCCAGAGCGCCTGGCTCATAACCAGGTGGTCGCTGGTTCAAAAGGAGGACCCTTGAAAATCCGGCCGGGCCCATCCTCTGGCCCTTGGGACCATTCGGAGGGTCTTTGAGACTGGGGTAAACCTGATTAGGAGCATCCTCTTGGCCGCCACCTGAGGCCTTCCGATGATCCCGGCGATTCGTGGACGTCAGTACCAGATTCTCTTCCTGGCCGCCGCGTCCACGTTCGTCATACTCCCGCTTCTACCCCCAGGGACCGTAGGTTGGGTGTTGCTCACGGTCCTGTTCACGGGCATCCTATTGGCCGCCGTCAACACCGTGACCGACGTGCGCTGGCGGTTCTACGTCGGCCTTGCTCTCGCGGTATCTTCCCTGGCGACGATATGGACAGGGCAAGTGCTTCCCAACCTAGGCTTGCTGGGAGTCGGAATGATTCTCGCGGCGGTCTTTCTCGCCCTCGTCTCTTTAGCGGTCGTCCGGAACGTCCTGCGTGCGCCCCATGTGACCACGGAGATCCTGGCCGGAGGCGTAGCCGTCTACCTGCTGATCGGCATCCTCTGGGCGCTGGTCTTCGCCGCTGTGGCCGTGTTTGCGCCAGGATCCTTTGACATCCCTCTCCTCGCCAACGGGAGCGTCGTAGACCCCGAGGGATTCTCCATCGTGATCTACTACAGCTTCGTCACCATGACCACCCTCGGGTACGGCGACATCCTCCCGGTTACCCGGCTCACGCGCTCCCTTGCCATCGCCCTCGCGGTTCTCGGACAGCTCTACCTCGTCGTCCTGATCGCCCGCCTCGTAGCGCTGCACATAGTCCACACGAGGGAACACCGCGACTAGGCCCTTAGGAGACATCCGCCGGAGCCCCGGGCAGCCCGAATGCCATCGCTTCTCCGTTGATAATGGCCCTTGCTACAGTTAAGAAGGGGTTAGGCCGTTGCAAACTTGTCATGGCCCTCGCCGAGGACCCGCGCATCGAGGAGGCGCTCGAAAAGCTCGGGATTCGAGAGCTCACCCAGCCCCAGGTCCGGGCCGCCCCTTCCATTCGGGAAGGCAGGCACGTCCTCCTCATCGCCCCTACGGGCATCGGCAAGACCGAGGCCGTGATGATTCCAATTCTCGAGGCGATGTTGGCGGAGCGACCGCCCCGCATTGGGTGCCTGTACATCACCCCCCTCCGCGCGCTGAATCGCGACATGCTGCGTCGAATGGAGTTCTTCGGCGAATTCCTAGGCATCGATGTGGCCGTGCGCCATGGGGATACCACCAAGGCGGAGAGGGCCCGACAGAGCCGATCCCCGCCCGAGATTCTGATCACGACCCCCGAAACCCTCCAGATCATGTTCACGGGACGGAACCTCCGCGAGCATCTTCGCCAGGTCCGCTGGGTGGTCGTGGACGAGATTCACGAACTCGCCGGGGACGAGCGCGGGGCCCAGATGGCGGTGGCCCTCGAGCGCCTCGAACGCCTGGCGGGGCGAGGGTTCCAGCGCGTCGGCCTCTCCGCAACTGTCGGCAGCCCCGAGCGGGTGGCCCATTTCTTGGGCGGCGTCGGGAGGGAGGTCGAGGTCGTGGATGTGCGGGCGGCCAAGGCGATGGAGCTCGCGGTGGAGCTCCCGGCCATCGGTCCGGACGAGGAGGCCCTCGCGGAGCGGCTGACGATCGGGCGTCGTCAGGCGGCGGCCCTGATGCGAGCCCGCTCCCTCTTCGAGGCCCATCGAAGCACCCTGTTCTTCGTCAATTCCCGGGACGCGGCGGAATTCCTCTCCTCCCGCTTCCGTCAGTGGGAGGAGGAGCTGCCCGTGGGGGTCCATCACGGCTCCCTCTCGAAACAGGCCCGTGTCGAAGCAGAGGAGCGGTTCAAGTCAGAACGGATCAAGGCCTTGATCAGCACCTCCTCCATGGAGCTCGGCATCGACGTGGGCTCTACGGACCTGGTCCTCCAATACAACTCTCCGCGACAGGTCACACGCCTGGTCCAGCGGGTCGGCCGGTCGGGTCACGGCGTGGGTCGCGTCTCCAAAGGCGTCCTGGTGGCCTCGAACGAGGAGGAGCTTGCCGAATCCGCGGTCATTGCTCGTCTCGGAGCGGCTGAGGACCTGGAGGCCTACGAGGTGCGGGCGAACCCCCTCAACGTCCTCGCAAACCAGGTAGCGGCCCATCTCATGACGGAGGGACGTGGGGATGCTCAGTCGTTCTACAAGCTCGTTCGTCGCGCCGACCCCTTCCGGGATCTGTCATGGGCCGATTTCGAAGGGGTCCTTCGACAGCTTTCGGACCTGCGGGTCATCCGATACCGGGACCCGACCTTCTACAAGGCCTTCCAGACCCTCCCCTATTTCTACGAGAACATCAGCATGATCCCGGACGAGACCAACTATCGCGTCCAGGACGTCTCGAGCCGCCACTACGTCGGGACCTTGGACGAGGCCTTTGTCGCCGGCCAACTCCACGTGGGGACCCCTTTCATTATGAAGGGCCAGTCCTGGCAGGTCATCGACATCGGGGAGGACGGCATCATGGTCCACCCGGCCAAGGAGATGGGGGGGATCCCGAGCTGGGTGGGCGAGGAGATCCCCGTCCCCTTCGAGGTCGCCCAAGAGGTCGGGCGGCTGCGGGGTGAGGGGACCCTGGAAGGGTATCCGGTCAACGAGGAAGGCCAACATGCCTTCGAGACCTACCTTCAGCGGCAGGCCCCCGAGGTCGTCCCGACGGACCGGCTGCTCACCGTGGAACAGGGCGAAGAGCTCGTTGTTGTGAACGCGGCCTTCGGGAGCAAGGTGAACGAGACCCTCGGTCACCTCCTCTCCGCCCTCATCTCGGCCCGGGTGGGGCAGACCGTGGGAATGCGGACGGATCCCTACCGGGTGCTCCTTCAGGTTCCCGCCAAGGTCCGGGCGCAGGGCGTCGCGGACGTCCTTCGTGGCCTCGACCCCGACACCGTCGAGCCCACCCTTCGCATCTCCCTCCGCCAATCCTCCCTCATCCGCTGGGTCTTCGTGCAGGTGGCCAAGAAGTTCGGAGCCATGCGGAGGGAGGTCAACTACCGCAACGTCAAGGTGGGCCGGGTCATGAAGGCCTTCGACGACACGCCCCTCATGGACGAGGTCGTGGAAAAGCTCATCTGGGAACACCTGGACGTCCGGCGTACGGAGGA
>JBHHWA010000098.1:0-4351 GCA_046756285.1 Thermoplasmata archaeon | reverse complement strand
TTGAATTGTTGGGTGACCTCGACGACCTGGGCCACCCCAGTGGCCCCCAAGGGGTGGCCGCACCCCAGGAGACCTCCTCGGGTGTTCATGGGCAGTTGGCCTCCGATGTCCGACTGGCCGTCTTCGATGAACTGCCCCCCCTCGCCCTTCTTCGCAAGGCCCAGCTCCTCGTATTCGATGATTTCCGAGATGCTAAAACAATCGTGAACCTCGGCCAGGTCCATGGCGTCGATGGTGGTGCCGGCCATGGCGAGGGCGTCTTGGACCGCTCGCCGCATGTGAGGCCACTCGGTGAGACTCGGAAGATTGACGGTCAGGTTGCCCGTGGCCGCCTGGCCGACCCCTTCGATGGTGACGGGCGTGTCCGTGAACTCGCGCGCCCGTTCTTCCGGCGCCAGGATGACGGCCGCGGCCCCGTCGGTGATGCCGGAGCAGTCGAGGAGCCGGAGCGGCGTCGAAATCATGGGTGCGTTTAGGACGCGATCCAAGGAGACTTCCTTCGGAAAGTGGGCGAAGGGGTTCGTGGCAGAAAAGCGGTGGTTCTTCACCGAGACCATCCCGAGCTGCTCCCGGGTGGTCCCGTACTCGTGCATGTGGCGCTGTGCGACCATGGCGAAGTACGGCGGGGCCGTCACGCCCGCGACGCCCTCCCACTCCCTGTCGAGAACGGCCGCCATGCTGGCCTGGGTCTCCGCCATGTCCGGGAGGTTCATCTTCTCCACCCCGACCACGGCCGCGACGTCGCTCAGGCCGGTGGCGATGGCCATGTAGGCCATCTTGATCGCCGACTGCCCGGACACGCACGCGAGCTCCGTCCGGGCCAGCATCCGTGTCGGGTGGATCCCGAGTTGCTCCGCCACCATGGGAGCGACGTAACTCTGAAAAGCGAGGCGCTCCGCCAGCGCGCTCCCGACGAAGAGGCTGTCCACCTCCGCCTTGGGGAGGTTGTCCACATCGTCGAAAAGGGCCTTCCCCGCTTCCTGCGCGAGCTCCTTCAAGGTGGCCTTCCGGACTCCCCAATGGGTGAGGCCAGTCCCGACCACGGCGACCTTCCGCACGGCATCGTTTGGAGGTCTGGGATATTACTTAACCGCAACGCCTGGCCGAGAGACGCTTAAGTCCGAGGCCGTGTACCGGGACCGTGGTCACCCTCGGGGTCCAGATCGAGCCGCAGTTTGGGTACACATACGAGGAGGTGCTGGACACCGGACGGGCGTGCGAGGAGCTCGGATTCACGACCCTCCACATCAGCGACCACCTCATGTTGAACGCGGACGCGGTGGACGTCCCCTGCCTCGAATGCTGGACCCTGATGTCCGCGTTGGCGGCGGACCTATCGGAGGTCCGCATCGGTCCCCTGGTCACCAGCAATTCCTATCGGAGCCCGAGTCTGTTGGCGAAGATGGCCGCCTCCCTGGACGTCATCTCGGGCGGCCGTCTGGAGTTCGGCATCGGGGCTGGGTGGAAGGAGGTGGAGTACAACGCCTACGGCTATCCCTTCCCCTCCGCGGGGGAGCGAGTCGACCGGCTGGGAGAGGCCCTCCAGATCATCCGGGCCATGTGGACCGAGGACGAGGCGAGCTTCGACGGGAAGTATTACACCATCCGGGACGCCGTGTGCGCCCCCAAGCCCCTGCAGGACGGCGGTCCTCCCATCTGGGTGGGGGGCCGGGAGAACCGGATCCTCCGCCTGGCCGTTCAGTGGGCGGATGGGGTGAACATCGGCGCGTTCCCCACGCCGGAGGAATACGCGGAGCGGATGGAGACGCTTCGACGTTTCTCCGAGGAGGAGGGAAAGGACTACGACAAGTTCGGCCGGAGCCACTTCACCTGGGCCCTTATTGCGGAGGCTTCCCAGATGGATGCAATGGTCACCAGCTTCGCCCAGACCCTGGGGGCCCCGGAGGATCGGATCCGGGCCGTGGGGGGGCGGGGATACTTGGGCGAGCCCGAGGATGCCGTTGCCGCCCTGCAGAAGTTCGTCGAGGCGGGGGCACAGCACCTCATCCTCGCGTTCGCGAAGGGATGGGAACGCCAGTCGATGGAGCTGATCCACGACCACGTGATGGACGAGCTGGGCTAGGACTACTGGCCCTCGAAGACCGGCTTCCGCTTCTCCACCCAGGCCGTGAGCCCCTCGCGGGCGTCCTTCGTCGCGAAGAGGCGGTTCTGCAGCTCCCGCTCCAAGGCCAGGCCTTGCTTAAGGGGAATCTCGAGACCTTCGGTCACGGATCGCTTGATTAGGCCGACGGCCCGACTCGGCCCGTTGGCGAGCCGGGATGCGTATTCCATGGTCTTGTCCCAGAGCTCATCCATCGGATAGACGTAGTTCACGAGCCCGATCTTCTCGGCCTCCTCCGGGGAGAGGGTCTTGCCCGTAATCATCATGTCCAACGCCCGGGCCCGTCCGACGAGGCGGGGCAGCCGCTGCGTCCCTCCGGTCCCAGGGAGGACGCCCAAGGTGACCTCCGGCAAGCCGATCTGGCCGCTGTCCGCGCCCATGAAGCGGATGTCGGTGGACAACGCGATCTCCAGCCCCCCGCCGACCGCGTGCCCGTTGATGGCGGAGATCCAGATCTTCGGCGTGTTCTCCATCTTCACCAGGGTCTCCTGGCAGTTGAGGCAGAACATGGCCTTGTAATCCGGGTCTGCCTGTTGGAGCATCTTGATGTCCGCGCCGGCGGAGAAGAACTTCTCGAGCTTGCTGCCCAGGATGGCGACCTTCACGTCGTCGTTGAACCGGACCTCCTCGATGATGGCGTCCAGGTCCCGCATGAGCGCGTAGTCGTAGGTGTTGGCGGGAGGCTTGTTCAGGCGGGCGACGCCCACGCCGTCCTCCGTGTCAAACTCGATGAACTTTCCCATGAGCCTACTTCACCGTGAGTGAGAGCGAGGGGCTCGAAGATAAACATTTGCGGGCCTCTGGATCGGTTCGCGCATTCGGAAGGGTATCTGGCTTGCCGGGTCTCAACTACTGGAAGGGCGAGGTCCCTTCGCGTTGAGCTTCCTCATGTGTTGGTAGAGGCCTTCCCTGAAGTCGATTACTTCCCGCGGGTGGGGGACAAATCCTTGGCAATCACGCATCATTGGCGTTTCCTTCACATGACGCGAGAAATCCAGTAGCAGGTCTGCTTGATCTCGCTTGATCCGGAGATGCGACCTTATTAGCGGCAGAAACCGCCTAATCATTCCACTAGTCCAGACAAGCTGATAGCCATTTTTCCACCCGGCCACGGAGTGACCTTGGGCGACGATGATCCCTCCGTAGTCCCGCTTGATGGCCTCAAGGATCCGTCGATCACAATTGGAAATCGCGAGTCTCGATCTATATTGGGTTGTCCCGTATCTCCGGACGTAGGTCTTTGCGATCATTAGACTCCCTTCGCCGTCGATGAAACCCGCGAGATACTCCAGAGAAACTCCTCCTCTCTCCTCGCGACTCGAATCCTGGCTGTCACCGCGACCAGAGTCATGGGGCTCTCGTGGGCCTCTGGCGTTAAGAAGCCGTAGGCGCTCATGGTAAACCTCTCGAATCTCTTTTTCGCCTTTGGAAAGGGACAAGAGGCGTCCTTTTCTGTCCCTGGGTCTGCCGTATTCTGTGACATGCTCAGCGAACTCGAGCAACAACACGGCATTCGATGATTTGACTCGCAGACGAGAACTAATCATCCTCAGGAGTTCGACGGCCGCAGCGTTTGTCCATATGAGGGCGTAACTCGGTTTCCATCGCGGATTCTTCCAGGGGTTTCTGGCTAGTGTGCCTCCAAATTCACTCTGAACCTCCAAAAGAATTCTCTTGTTCGTGTTGGCGATCGATAATCGGACGCAGTATTCAGTAGAACGTCCACGACGGGGGATTCTGGCGAGAGAAAGACTCCCTTCACCGTCGATAAACCCAGCCAGGTAGTCGAGAGAAAACATGCTGGCCCTGCAAGAACCAGCAAGAATGGGGTTAAGAGTTGAGCACGGAGGTCAGCGAAAGTGCTAGGTTCGCCGATCGCCTCCTTCTCCCTTCCGGGCCTTAAAACGAGCCGAATCGAGGTCCAGGTCGAAGTCCTGATCCTTGGCCTCGCTGGGTTTGAAGACCTTGCCGGCCTCGAACTCGACCTTCACCTCTTTCTTCTTCTTCTTCTTCTGGGGTCTCTCTTCACGCTGGGACAAGCTCTTCCTCCAGTTCGGTTGCGTACGGGTCCGGCAGGTTGATCCGCTTCCGCCCTCCGTCGTCGACGACGACGTAGGACCAGTCGATGGCCACGACCTTGTACTCGTCACAGAGGCGGCGACGCAACGCCGCCCGGGTGTTGGCAGGGGGCTCGTAGACCGCCTCGAGAATCTCCTCATCGGTGGCGAC